>DASSGC010000755.1:0-8348 GCA_035693765.1 Acidimicrobiales bacterium | reverse complement strand
CGGGCCGGCACCGGCCCCGGCGCCCACCGGCGGCGGGGGCGGGTGCTGCGGCGGCGCCTGCGGCTGCGGGTAGCGCCACCCCAGGCCCTGGCCGCTCAGGCCCTGGCCGCTCAGGCCACGGCCGCTCAGGCCCTGGCCGCTCAGGCCACGGTCGCCCAGGTGAGCGGCGAGGCCCCGCTGCGTTCCACGACACTGGCGACCTCGACCTCGACGGCCCGCCGGGCCCGCGGGTGGCGGGCCCGGAAGGCCGCGTCGACCTCGTAGCGCACCCGGGCCCGGCCGGTGACCTGCACGACGTCCCCGGTCGTCCAGTCGAGGAACAGGAGTCCCGCCCGCGGCTCCTGCTCGAGGTTGCCCAGGGTCATGTACATCGAGTTGCCGCGGTAGTCGGGGAACCGGAGCCGCCGGCCCCCGTCGACGACCTCGACGAACCCCGGGTCGCCGCCCCGGTGGGACGCGTCGGCGTTGCCGGCCGCGTCGGTCGTCCCCAGGAAGAACGTGTCGGCCGCGGCGACCAGGTCGGCCTGCCGGTCCGACAGGGCGGCCGCCGTGGCCCACGCCCGGCCGCCGTCGCCCGGCCGGGCGTGGGCCGCGACGACCTGGCGCGGGCGGATGTGCTTGGGGCAGTTGGCGAACACCTGGTCCAGGTCGATGCGCAGGCCGTCGGGCACGGGGTGCGACCGGCCGTTGAGCCGCATGCGCCGGCGTGTCGCCGGCTCGATGGCCAGCGCGCCGACCGGGGCACGGCCGCCGAGCACGCCGTGGAGGGGGTCGCCGGGGTCGGGCGCGGCGGCCACCTCCAGGGTGTCGGGCCGGGGCACGGCGAGGAAGCCGGGCGGACCGGTCAGCAGGGTGGTCCACACGTCGCCCCCGGGCGCCGCCGCGGCGACCACCAGCATCGGCTGCTGGGCGAGGAACGCCGCGGCCACCTCCGGCACCGCACGCCCGACGCCACCGGCCACCCGGTCGGCGAGGTGGACCTCGCCGACCCGCTGCTGCACGGCACGCTCGCCGTCGTGCCAGGGTGACGGCGCCATCAGAAGAAGCCGCAGGTCGGCGCCGACCCGTGCGGTGCGGGCGCCCCGCCCGCCCCCGTCCGGGCGAAGATCTCCAGGCGGACACCGTCGGGGTCGTGGAAGTAGATCCCGCCCGAGTCCGCAGATTCGGCGTGGGGCACCACGCCGTCGTAGGCGAAGCCGGCGCCAAGATCGTGCAGCCGCGCCTCGACCTCCCGCACCGCCTCCACCGAGTCGACGGCGTAAGACAGGTGGTGGAGCCCGGCGGCCGCGGGCTGGAAGCCGCCACCGGCCTGCTGCCACAGGGTGAGCACCACCTGCCCGTCCAGAGCGAGGAACGCCCAGCGCTGGTCGCCGTCGTTCCCCTCGCTGGCCACGTCGAAGCCGAGGACCCGCCGGTAGAAGGCCAGCGAGCGGTCGAGGTCGACGACGTTCAGCCCGATGTGGCCGGTCGCGAGGCCGGCAGGGGCAGTGGTGGACGTCGGGGTGGGTGCGCTCATCGGGGGTCCTCCGCGTGGGTGGTCGAGCCGCCGGTCGGGTTGTTCGGGTAGTTCGGGTTGTTCTAACTGATGTAAAAGTGTTTACTGGTTATGTGCTAACTTGTCAACGGCCGATCGCGGGTTAGCTTGTAGCGGTGCCCGCCGACCCCCGCCCGCTGCTCGGCGAGCCCGTCGCGCTCGACCTGCTCAACACCGAGTGGGTCCAGGGCGGCCGGCCGGTCGACTTCTTCGCGACCCCCGACGGGGTCGCCATCTGGCTCGCCACCAACGGCATCGACTCGCCCGCCGGCGAGCCGGTGCGGGAGCACCTCATGGCCGCACGGTCCGCCATCCGCTCCCTCCTGGAGCGCGGCGACGATGCGGACCGCCGGCGGCTCAACGACGTGCTGGCGCACGCCCGGGTGCGGGTCAGCGTCGGCGACGACGGGCCGGAGCGCACCGTGGAGGTCGACGACCCCGCCTGGCTGCCGGCGGCGCTCGCCGCTTTCGACCTGGTCGATCTCCTCACCGGCCGGCGCGACCGCATCCGCCGCTGCGCCCACCCGGCGTGCGTGCTCTGGTTCCTCGACACGTCCCGCAACGGCACGCGCCGGTGGTGCTCCATGGCCACCTGCGGCAACCGGCTGAAGGCCCAGCGCCACTACGACCGGGCCCGGCAGCAGGGCGCGCCCGGCTCGTGACCCGCCGCAGCGGCTGCGGGCAGCGGGTGCACTAGCCTGGCCGGCGTGGCCCGGGGGCACCCGGCGCCGCAACGGCGGACGATCAGGCGGAAAGGGCGGGCCCGGCGATGAAGACCATGCCGCGCACACCCGGCGAGCCGCGCCACATGCAGCGTCCGGGGCCGCCCCGGCGGCGGGGCCGGGCCCTCGTCGTGGCCGCGGCCGTCGTCGCGCTCGCCGCCCTCGGCGGCGGCCTCGCCGTCGCCCGCGGCGACGACGGCGCCGACCGGCCCACCGCCGCGCCCGAGCCCGGCAAGTCCGGCGGTGCCGGATCGCAACGGGTCCCCGCGGTGGGGCGCACGTTCCCCAACCCCGCGACCACCGGCACCCCCGACGGGTGGGAGCCCGTCACGGTCCACCAGGGCGACCTCGAGGTCACGGAGGCGGGCGCCGTGGTCCAGGACGTCGAGGTGACGGGCTCCGTCGCGGTCAAGGCACCCGACGTGACCATCCGGCGGGTGCGGGTGCACGGACGCATCTGGAACCAGTGGTACCCGCCCCGGGAGGGCTCCGCGCTCACGCAGTTCCCGATGACCATCGAGGACAGCGTGATCGGCGGCACCGACGCCGTCGCCACCGACATCACCCAGCACGGCACCGTCGGCCCTGGCTCCTACACGTTGCGGGGCAGCGAGCTGTACGGCAGCGACGGCTTCCGCGTCAGCCGGCCCGAGGCACCCGCCCCCGGCGGCGGGGACGGCGTGCTCATCGAGGGCAACTACTTCCACGCCAACGACGTGGGCGGCAACTGCGACTACCACCTGGACGGGGTCCAGGGCTATGCCGGCGGCGCCGACGTCGTCGTCCGGGGCAACACGATCGACGTCAACCGCCCGGAGTGCGCCACCGGCGCCATCTTCTTCGCCGACGGCTCGCAGGCGGCCACCGTCGAGGGCAACCTGCTGCTCGCCCCCAACTACCCCCTGCGCGTCCAGGACGATGCCGAGCCCGACGTCGGGCCCTGGACGATCGTCGGCAACGCCCTCGCCTACGCAGGCGACCTCGGGGCCAAGAACGACGGCACCGACTGCGGCGCCCCGTCGATGACCTGGTCCGGCAACCACCGCGTGACCGTCGACGACGACTACACGCTCGTCACCGTCGACGACGAGATCCCCTGCGACGAGGCGTAGCCGTGGCGGCCCGGGGAGGCCGCCGCGTTCTGGCGTCGCGCCGCGCTCCGGGGGCGCGGGATCGCCGCCAGATCGGACGGAGCGGTTAGCCGCTCCCCCGGCGGCGGGCGACGGCCAGGAGGGCGATCACCGTCTTGGCGTCGGTGATGCGGCCGTCGTCGACCATGGCCAGGGCCTCGGCCAGCGGCATCCGGGCCACCGCCATGTGCTGCTCCTCGATCCCCTGACGGTCGTCGGGCACCTCGCGCAGGTCGGTGGCCAGGTAGACGACGACCGTCTCGTCGCAGAAGCCCGGCGAGTTGTGGAAGGTCACGAGGTGCTCGACCACGCCGGCCGCCAGGCCCGCCTCCTCCACGAGCTCACGCCCGGCGGTGGCGCCCGGGTCCTCGCCGTCCACGTCGCGCAGGCCGGCCGGCACCTCCCACAGCATGGCGTCGACGGGCGCCCGGTACTGGCGGACCAGCGTCACGCTGCCGTCGGGGTGCAGCGGCACGACGCCCACGGCGCCCGGGTGGTGCACGACCTCGCGCTCGTGACGGCTGCCGTCGGGCCCCACGACGTCGCGCACGGCCGCGGCGACCCGCATGCCGGTCCAGACGGTGCGCTCGGCGACGACGTGGAAGGGCGACTCCCCCACCGTCACCGCAGCGACCGGGCGGCTTCGCGCTCTTCCACCGGGAAGAGGTGGGGCTTGCGCCCCTCGGCGCGGTCGAGCGCGGCGGAGACGAACTCCCGGAACAGCGGGGCCGGCCGGTTGGGGCGGCTCTTCAGCTCGGGGTGGGCCTGGGTGCCAACCCAGAACGGGTGGTCGGGCAGCTCGATGAACTCCACCAGCCGGCCGTCGGGCGACGAGCCCGAGCACAGGAACCCCGCCCCCTCGTACTTGCCCCGGTAGCGGGGGTTGAACTCGTAGCGGTGGCGGTGGCGCTCGGAGACGACGGTCTTCTCGTACGCCTCGGCCACGACCGACCCCTCCACCAGCTCGGCGATGTAGGCGCCGAGCCGCATGGTGCCGCCCTTGTCGGTCACGTCGCGCTGCGTGTCCATGAGGTCGATCACCGGATGGGGCGTGGCCGGGTCGATCTCGGTCGAGTTGGCCCCGGTCAGCCCCAGCTCGTTGCGGCCGAACTCGATGGTCATGGCCTGCAGGCCCAGGCACAGGCCCAGGCACGGGATGGCGTTCTGGCGGGCGTAGCCGGCGGCCGCGATCTTTCCCTCGACCCCCCGCTCGCCGAACCCGCCGGGGATGACGATGCCGTCGAGGTCGCGCAGCCGGCCCTCCACCAGCAGGCCTTCGACCTCCTCGGCCTGGATCCACTCGATCTCGACCTTGGCGCCGTGGTGGAAGCCGCCGTGCTTCAGCGCCTCGACCACCGACAGGTAGGCGTCGGGCAGGCTGACGTACTTGCCGATGATCCCGACCCGCACCTCGCGGGTGGCGGACTCGATCCGCTCGACCAGCCGCTCCCACTCCGACAGGTCGGGCTCGATCCCCGCCAGGCCCAGGTGCCGGCAGATCACCTCGTCGAAGCCCTCCTCGTGCAGCACGAGCGGCACCTCGTAGAGGTTGGCGGCGTCGGCCGCGTTGACGACGGCCTCGGTGGGCACGTCGCACAGCCGGGAGATCTTCTGCTTCAGCGCGTCGGACAGGGGCCGCTCGCTGCGGCACACGATCACGTCGGGCTGGATGCCCCGGGCCCGCAGCTCGGTGACCGAGTGCTGGGTGGGCTTCGTCTTCTGCTCGCCCGCCGGGCCGATGAAGGGCACGAGCGTCACGTGCACGAACGCCACGTTGTTGCGGCCGATGTCGAGCCGGAACTGCCGGATGGCCTCGAGGAACGGCAGGATCTCGATGTCGCCGACGGTGCCGCCGATCTCGGTGATGACCACGTCGACGTCGTCGCCCGCCAGGCGGTTGATGCGCCGCTTGATCTCGTCGGTGATGTGGGGGATCACCTGCACGGTCTTGCCCAGGTAGTCGCCACGGCGCTCGGCCGCCAGGACGGCCGAGTAGATCGAGCCGGTGGTGGCGTTGCTGCCCCGCGACAGGGGCTCGTCGATGAAGCGCTCGTAGTGGCCGAGGTCGAGGTCGGTCTCGCCGCCGTCGTCGGTGACGAAGACCTCGCCGTGCTCGAACGGGTTCATCGTGCCGGGGTCGACGTTGATGTACGGGTCGAGCTTCTGCATCGTGACCCGCAGGCCCCGCGACTTGAGCAGCCGACCGAGGGACGAGGCGGAGATGCCCTTGCCGAGGGAGCTGGCGACCCCACCCGTGACGAAGATGTGTTTTGTCACGGGATCACAGGTTATCTCGCCCGGCGTCCCGCGACGCGGACCCGGGCGCGGACCGGGCGCGGACCGGGCGCACCGGCGCGTGGTTCCCCTGGTCAGCCGATCGCCACCGCGGTGCGGATGCCCCGGCGCTCGCGCAGGTTGTCGACCGCGGCCCCGATCTCGTCCAGCGCGAAGCGGTCGGTGATCATCGCGCCCAGGTCGAGCCGCCCGGCCTTGGCCAGCGCCAGGAACCGCGGGATGTCGCGCTGGGGCTTCACGCTGCCGAGCAGGCATCCGATCAGCCGCTTCTCGGTGACGGTGAAGCCGGCGGCCATCGGGATGCTGAGCCCCTGGTCGATCGGCGGCGCCCCCACGCCCACGATCGTGCCGCCGGGGCGGGCCGTGGCGATGCCCTGCTCGAGGAGCGCGGCCTGGCCGGCGGCCTCGAAGCAGTAGTCCATGCCGACGCCCGTGAGGTCCATGCAGAACGCGGTCACGTCGGTGTCGGTCGGGTCGATGGCGTGGGTGGCGCCGAACCGCAGCGCCGCCTCCCGCCGCTCGGCCACCGGGTCGACGGCGACGATCGCCGCGGCGCCGGCCAGCCGGGCGCCCTGGATGACGGCGATGCCGATGCCGCCGGAGCCGAGCACCGCGACCGTGGCGCCCTCCTCGACCCGGGCGGTGTTGAGCACCGCGCCGACGCCGGTCTGGACCGCGCAGCCGATCACGCAGGCCTCGGCGAGGTCGACGTCGTCGTCGACCTTGATGGCACCCTCCTGGGGCAGGACCACGTACTCGGCCCAGCCGCCCATGCCGACGCCCCGGAAGACCTGGCCGCCGCCCCGCGACAGCGGGCTCGTGCCGTCCGGCCGGGTGTTGAGGAACAGGGCGGAGGAGTACTCGGCGCAGAGCGTGTGCTGCTGGCGGGTGCAGAAGTAGCAGTGGCCGCACGACGGCAGCGGCGTGAGCACGGCCTTGTCACCGGGGCGGAGCCGGGTGACGCCGGGGCCGACGGCCTCGATGACCCCGGCGGCCTCGTGGCCGAGCACCGTGGGCGTCGGGGTCGGGAAGCTGCCGTCGAGGGCCGACAGGTCGGAGTGGCAGACGCCGCAGTGCGCGACCTTCACCAGCACCTCACCGGGCCGTGGGTCCTCGATCTCGACGTCGCTCACCCCCAGCTTTCCCCCGGTCTCCAGCACTGCTGCCCGCATCGTGGTCCCCATGGGCCAGAACCTAACGGACTGTCAGATGCCGTGCCGGGTGTCACCCACAGGCGGCCCGGCTCACTGGCCGGCGGCCCCCGGGGCGCTCGGCTGGAAGAGGCCGATCGTGTTGCCCTCCGTGTCGAGGACGTATGCCGACCAGCCGATGCCCGGGATCGCCAGCTTGCCCTGAACCACCCGGGCCCCGATCCCCTCGATCCGGCCGAGGACGCCGTCGAGGTCGTCGACGCCCACGATCACGACCGGGCTCTTGTGCACCGCGCTCCGGGCGGTGAGCGCCCCGTTCGCACCGGGTTCGTCGTCGCTACCGGCGTTGACCAGCCAGTACTCGCCGGCGCCCGAATCCGTCACGTCCCAGCCGAACGCGCCGCGGTAGAAGGCCATCGCCCGCTCCGCGTCGTCCACCGGGATCTCGAAATGCACGACCTTCGCCACGACGCCCCCCTTGACTCCGTGTGACAGGACAGACCCCAGCCTCCCACGCAGTCGCACTCGCCGTCAGCAGTCGTGCGCCCCGACCCCTCGGCGCGGCGCCGGAGACGTCAATTCACTGTTGACACCCGGCGGTGTCAATGCCAGGTTGACACTCGTGGACATCGAACTCGACAGGCTCATCGACACGATCGCGGACGCCTCGGACGACCCCCTCGAGCGGGTGGCGTCGGCCGTCCTCGTCCAGGACCAGCTCGCGCAGGTCGGCGACGACCTCCTCGATCACTTCGTCACCGGCGCCCGCGAGGACGGGTACTCGTGGGCGCAGATCGGCGAGGCCCTCGGCGTCACCCGCCAGGCCGCCCAGCAGCGCCACGGCGGCCTGGTCGACCGCCTGCTCAGCGGCCTGCTGAGCGGCGGGCGGTTCCGCCGGTTCGCCCCCCGGGCCCGCACGGCGGTGACCGAGGCACAGGTGGCCGCCCGGGCCCGCAACCACGCCCACATCGGCACCGAACACGTGCTCGTGGGCCTGTTCGCCGCCGGGGACGGCAACCTCGCCTCCCTGGCCCTCGGACGGCTCGGGCTCGACAAGGCGACCGTCGAGCGCATGGTCGACGAGCGCGTCCCGCCCGGCGACAAGCCCGTGACGGGCCACCTCAAGTTCACCCCCAACGCCAAGCGGACGCTCGAGCTGAGCGTCAAGGAAGCGCTCGGCATGGGCCACAACTACATCGGCACCGAGCACATCGTCCTGGCGCTCCGCCAGGTGGAGGACGGCCACGCCGCCCAGGTCATGGACGCCGCGGGCATCACGCTCGACGCCCTCCGGGACCAGGTGCTGGCGGCGGTGGCGGAGGCCACCGGCGGCGCGGCCTGAGCCCGGCCCGCCGGTCGGGGGCCACGCCCCGGCGCCGGGCCACCGGCGATTCTGGCGGCGACGACGCGCGCCATGCGGACCCAGCGCCGCCAGTTCCGCGCACCGGCCGGGTCAGGGTTGACGGCCCCAGGCGTCGGCGGCGCGCAGGGGCGGGACCGACGCGATCACCCGGCT
>DASSGC010000754.1:0-8131 GCA_035693765.1 Acidimicrobiales bacterium | reverse complement strand
CGCCACATCCTGCCCAATGCCCTGCAGCCGATCATCGTCTACGGCACCATCGCCGTGGGCGCCGTGATCCTGTCGGAGGCGGCGCTGTCCTACCTCAACGTCGGCCCGCAGGACCCGACCCCCGCCTGGGGACTCATGGTGGCTCAGGGCAAGGGGCTGCTGTCCAATGCCCCCCACCTGCTGTTCTTCCCCGGGATGGCCATCTTCCTCACCGTGCTGTCCTTCGTCTTCGTGGGCGACGGCCTGCGCGACGCCCTCGACCCCAAGCTGAAGTAGACGCATGGCCAAAGTCGCTCCGTCCGACGTCAGACCGAGTCCCCTCGTCACCGACACGCTGCTGTCGGTGCGGAACCTGCGCGCCGGGTTCACCACCGACGACGGCTTCGTGCGCGCCGTCGACGGCGTGTCGTTCGACATCGACCGCGGCGACGTGCTCGCCATCGTGGGCGAGTCGGGCTCCGGCAAGTCGGTGACCGCCATGGCGATCCTCGGCCTGCAGCCGACGCTCGAGGTGGCCGAGGGCGAGATCATCTGGAAGGGCCGCGACCTGCTGACCCTGCCGGAGGACGAGCGCCGGGCCGTGCGGGGCAAGGAGATCGCCATGATCTTCCAGGACCCGCTGACCGCGCTCAACCCGGTGCACACGGTGGGCCGGCAGATCGGCGAGATGGCCCGCATCCACGAGGGTGCCGACAAGCGCCGGGCCCGGGAGCGGGCGGTCGAGATGCTCGACCTCGTCGGCATCCCGGAGGCCCGCAAGCGGGCGGACATGTACCCCCACGAGTTCTCGGGAGGCATGCGGCAGCGGGCCATGATCGCCATGGCCATCGCCTGCAAGCCCGACCTGCTCATCGCGGACGAGCCCACGACGGCGCTCGACGTGACCGTGCAGGCCCAGGTGCTCGAGGTGCTCGTCGACATCAAGGACGAGATCGACTCGGCCATCATCCTCATCACCCACGACCTGGGGGTGGTGGCGGGCCTGGCCCGGCGGGTGCTCGTCATGTATGCCGGTCGCCCGGTCGAGTTGGGGACCACCGACGAGGTCTTCTACCGGACCCGGCACCCGTACGCTCTCGGCCTGCTGGCCAGCCTGCCCCGGCTCGACGACGTGGGCGACGAGCCCCTCGTGCCGATCGTCGGGACGCCGCCGTCGCTGATCCGCAAGCCGAGCGGCTGTGCCTTCCACCCGCGGTGCCGGTTCGCCCGCGTGCCCGGCATCTGCCAGAGCGAGGACCCGGCGCTGCGGCTGGTCGACGGCGACGCCCACATGTCGGCCTGCCACTACGCCGAGGAGCTGGCCGAGATCACGATCGAGTCGCTGCGCCAGGCGATCGACGTCGAGGCCGAGGCGGAGCTGGCCGACCTCACCATCCCGGCCGGGCCGATCGTCCGGGACGGCGACCGGGTCGTCGAGGAGGTCGACGGGGCGGTGGTCGGCGACGTGGCCGTGGCCGAGATCGCCCATCCCGGCGTCAGCGACTTCGCCGAGGGTGAGGCCGCCACCTGGCCGGCGACCGGCGACGACGCCGTCGAGAACGCCGAGAGCGAGGACGACTAGCCGTGACCGAGGTCGCCGTGGAGGCCCCCGAGGACGCCGCGCCCGCCGCGGGCCCGCTGCTGCGGGCCGATGGCCTGGTCAAGGACTTCCCCATCCGGGGTGGCGTGTTCAGCCACACGGTCGGCTACGTGTCGGCGGTCGCCGGCGTGAGCCTGTCGGTCGACAAGGGCGAGACGTTGGGGCTCGTGGGCGAGTCGGGCTGCGGCAAGTCGACCACCGGCCGGCTGCTGCTGAACCTCATCACCCCGACCGCCGGCGAGGTGCTGTTCGACGGCGAGCACATCAGCCGCATGAAGGGCAGGCGGCTCTCGCAGATGCGGCGACGCTTCCAGATCGTGTTCCAGGACCCCTACGCCTCGCTCAACCCCCGCATGACGATCGGCAACACCCTGGGCGAGCCGCTCAAGGTGCACTTCGGCCTGCACGAGTCGGAGATCAACGCCAAGGTCCGCGACCTGCTGCGCACGGTGGGCCTGGCGCCCGAGCACACCAACCGGTTCCCCCACGAGTTCTCGGGTGGCCAGCGCCAGCGCGTCGGCATCGCCCGGGCGCTGGCGCTGGAGCCCGACCTGATCGTCCTCGACGAGCCCGTGTCGGCGCTGGACGTGTCCATCCAGGCGGGCGTGGTCAACCTGCTGGAACGGCTGCAGGACGAGCTGGGCCTGGCCTACGTCTTCATCGCCCACGACCTCTCGGTGGTGCGCCACATCTCCGACCGCGTGGCGGTCATGTACCTGGGCAAGATCGTCGAGTCGGCCGAGCGCCGGGAGCTGTACGAGTCGTCGGCGCACCCCTACACGCAGGCGCTGCTGTCGGCGATCCCGCTGCCCGACCCCCGGCGGGAGAAGGCGCGCGAGCGCATCATCCTCACCGGCGACGTCCCCAGCCCGGCCAACCCGCCGTCGGGCTGCCGCTTCCGCACGCGCTGCTGGCGCAAGCTCGAGCTGGAGGGGGGCGGGGTCGACACCTCCGCCTGCGTCGAGC
This sequence comes from Acidimicrobiales bacterium, assembly GCA_035693765.1. Taxonomy (GTDB): domain Bacteria; phylum Actinomycetota; class Acidimicrobiia; order Acidimicrobiales; family VFJN01; genus ZC4RG19. The sequence goes on along the minus strand of DASSGC010000754.1, from coordinate 5,586 downwards.
AGGAGCCGCTGCTGGAGATCCGGCCGTCGAGCGGTGTGGACCATCCGGTGGCCTGCCACTTCGCGCATACCCGCACGGTCGTCTAGCGCCCGCCGGCAACGTCTGCGACGACCCCGACCCGGCGTGGAATGACGAACGTCGCCCGGCGGGGCACTAACCTGATCTCTCCGCGTTCTCCAGGAGTCTGCCTCCCGTGATCACCGCCCTCACCGTCGTCGTCAACGTGCTCGCCTCGCTGATCCTGATCGTTCTGGTGCTCCTGCACAGCGGGAAGGGCGGCGGCCTGTCCGACATGTTCGGCGGGGGCATGGGGGCCAGCGCCATGGGCTCCACGGTCATGGAGCGCAACCTCGACCGCTTGACCGTGGTGGTGGCCCTGGTCTGGGGTTTCACGGTGGTCGCCCTGTCCCTCCTGCTGGGCTGACCGGCGGGCCCCGGCGATGAGCATCCTGGGGAACCGTGTGCTGCGGGTGGAGGACCCGCGCCTGCTGACCGAGGGCGGCGTCTACGCCGCCGATCTGGACGACCCGCGGCTGACCGGGGCCGTCCACGCCACCTATGTGCGCTCCACGGCGGCCCACGCCGTCCTCGGCGACATCGACGTGAGCGAGGCGCTGGCGGCCCCCGGGGTGGTGGCCGTGGTGACCGGGGCCGACGTCGACCTCGCCGCGCTGCCCGGCATGGTCGTGCCCGAGATGGCCCGGCCGGTGCTGGGCCGCGACCGGGTGCGGTTCGTGGGCGAGCCGGTGGCGGTGGTGCTGAGCGAGCGGCCCGAGCAGGGGGAGGACGCCGCCGAGCTGGTGTGGGTCGACTACGAGCCGCTGCCGGCCGTCGTCGATGCCGCCGCCGCCCTGGCCGGCGACGCCGTGTTGTTCCCCGACGTGGGCACCAACCTGGTGGGTGCGTTCGGCAGGGACCTGCCCGAGGACGGGGGACCTGGCGCCTGCGAGGTGGTGGTGCGCCAGCGGATCGTCAACCAGCGGCTGGCCGCCTGCCCGCTGGAGGTGCGCTCGTCCGCCGCGGCGTGGGTCGACGGCCGGCTGGTGATGTGGTGCTCCACGCAGAGCGCCCACGGCGTGCAGGGACAGCTCGTGTCGGCCTACGGGCTCGACGCGTCCGCCGTGCACGTGATCGCGCCGGACGTGGGCGGGGGGTTCGGCGCCAAGGCCGGGTGCCATCCCGAGGACCTGCTGCTGCCGTGGCTGGCCCGCCACGTGGGCCGCCCGGTGCGGTGGGTCGAGTCACGCAGCGAGAACATGACGGCGATGGTGCACGGCCGCGGCCAGGTGCAGGACGTGACCATCGGCGGGCGGCGCGACGGCACCATCGAGGCGTTCCACCTCGCCATCACCCAGGACGCCGGTGCCTACCCGGCCATCGGCGCGGTGCTGCCGGCCCTGACCCGGATGATGGCGGCGGGGACCTACGCCATCCCGGCGGTCACCTCCCAGGCCCGCTCGGTGGTGACGACCACGACGCCCGTGGCCTCGTACCGGGGTGCCGGCCGGCCGGAGGCCACGGCGGCCATCGAGCGGGCGGTCGACCTGTTCGCCGCCGAGGCCGGTCTCGACCCGGTCGACGTGCGCCGCCGCAACCTCCTGCCGGCCTTCACCGAGCCCCATCGCACCCCGGCGGGCGCCACCTACGACTGCGGCGACTACGCCGCCGCCCTGGAACGGGTGCTGGCCGCCGCCCGCTACGACGACCTGCGGGCCGAGCAGGCCCGCCGGCGCGCCGCGGGTGACGTCGTGGCGCTGGGCATCGGGCTGTCGACCTACGTCGAGGTGACGGCCGGCCCGGCCGGCGGTGGCGAGTACGCCCGTGTCGAGGTGCGCCCGTCCGGCGACGGCACCGGCGTCGAGGTGCTCGTCTTCACGGGCAGCTCGCCGCACGGGCAGGGTCTGGGCACGGCGTTCGCCATGTTGACCGCGGACGAGCTGGCGCTGCCGATGGACCGGGTCCGGGTGGTCCACGGCGACACCGACCAGGTGCCCCGGGGCATCGGCACCTTCGGGTCGCGGTCCCTCCAGCTGGGCGGCGCCGCGGTGCGCGGCGCCGCGGTCGAGGTGCTCGAGCAGGCGCGCCGGGTGGCCGCCGACCTGCTGGAGGCGGCGGCCGAGGACGTGGTGCTCGACCCGGCCGGCGGCGGCTTCCACGTGGTGGGCACGCCCGCCGCGGCGCGCTCCTGGGCCGAGGTGGCGGCGGCCGCCGGTGCCGCCGGCGGCGGGCGGTCGGGGCTGGCGGCGGAGCACGACTTCACCGCCGCGCAGCCGACGTTCCCGTTCGGCGCGCACGTGGCGGTGGTCGAGGTCGACACCGAGACCGGTGACGTCCGGCTGACCCGGCTGGTGGCGTGCGACGACGCCGGGCGGGTGCTCAACCCGCTGCTGGCCGAGGGCCAGCGTCACGGGGGGCTGGCGCAGGGGGCGGCGCAGGCGCTGTACGAGGAAGTGCGCTACGACGCCGACGGGAATCCGCTGACCACCAACTTCGCCGACTACGCCATCGTGTCGGCGGCGGAGCTGCCGTCGTTCGAGCTGGTCGACAGCGAGACGCCGACGTGGGTCAACCCGCTGGGTGCCAAGGGCATCGGCGAGTCGGGCACCATCGGCGCCACGCCCGCGGTGCAGAACGCGGTGTGCGACGCGCTGGCGCACCTCGGTGTCCGGCACGTGGACATGCCGTGCACCCCGGAGCGGGTGTGGCGGGCGATCCAGGACGCCGCCGGGGCGTCGCCCGCCGATCCCTGACCGGCGCGGCCGGCCCGGCGCAGCGGCGCCGTCGTCCCGGCGCCGTCGTCCCGGACGGAGGTTTTCCCGGCACGCTCCAAGGTTGCGCGAGCAGGCGGGGCCGGAACAGGGCAGTATGACCCCGGTCACACAGACGCAAGGCAGATACCGGGAGGGCCCCTCGTGAGAATCACCTTGTCCGTCAACGGCGAGGAGCGGTCGAGCGAGGTCGAACCTCGCCGCCTGCTCGTCCACCACCTCCGCGACGACCTCGGTCTCACCGGCACGAACATCGGCTGCGACACCTCGTCGTGCGGCGCCTGCACCGTGCTGCTCGACGGCGAATCGGTGAAGTCGTGCACCATGCTCGCCGTCCAGGCCGACGGCCACGCGGTCACCACCATCGAAGGGCTCGCCGCCACCGCGGCGCGCGGGGACGGCGAGGCCACGGCGAACGGGGGGGCGCCGCTCCACCCGATGCAGCGGGCGTTCCACGAGCAGCACGGCCTCCAGTGCGGCTTCTGCACCCCCGGCATGGTGATGGCCGCGGTGTCGCTGCTGGAGGAGAACCCCCACCCCAGCGAGGACGACGTGCGCACGGGCCTCGAGGGCAACCTGTGCCGCTGCACCGGGTACCACAACATCGTGCGGGCCGTGCTCGCCGCCGCCGGTGAGGAGGCCCACGCATGACCGCCGCCACCAAGGCCCCGGCACCCCGCGTGTTCGGCCAGCGGCTGCTCCGCAAGGAGGACGCCCGCCTGCTCACCGGCGAGGCCCGGTTCGTCGACGACCTCGCCGTGCCCGGCGCGCTGTGGCTCGGCATGGTCCGGAGCCCGTTCGCCCACGCCCGGATCGGCAGCGTCGACACCAGCGCGGCGGCGGCGATGCCCGGCGTCCGCCACGTCTTCACCGGCGCCGACCTGCGCGACGCCTGGCCCGCCGCCATGCCGTGCGCCTGGCCGGTCACCGACGACATGAAGGCTCCCGAGCACTGGCCCGTGGCCCGCGAGAAGGTGTGCTACGTCGGCGACATCGTGGCCGTGGTGGTGGCCGACAGCCGCTACGCGGCGGCCGACGCGGTCGACGCCGTGGTGGTCGACTACGACCCGCTGCCCGTGGTGGTCGGCATCGAGGACGCGGCCGGCGACCGGGTGGTCATCCACGACGACCTCGGCACCAACCGCAGCTACACCTGGACGCTGTCGCCCGATCCCGAGGCCGTGGAGGCCGCGTTCGCGGCGGCGGCCCACGTCGTCGACGAGACCTACGTGCAGCAGCGGCTGATCCCGGACGCCATGGAGACCCGGGGCGTCGTGGTCGTGCCCGGGGTGTACGGCGGCGACCTCACCGTCTACTCGGCGACCCAGATCCCGCACATCCTCAAGGTCATGATCGCCGCCACCTGCGGCGTCCCCGAGCACAAGATCCGGGTGATCGCCCCCGCCGTGGGCGGCGGTTTCGGCTCGAAGCTCGACGTGTACGCCGAGGAGCTGATCGCCGTCGTGCTCGCCCGCCGGCTCGGCGCGCCCACCCGGTGGACCGAGGGCCGCAGCGAGAACGCCGTCGCCACCATCCAGGGGCGGGGCCAGATCCAGCACATGGAGCTGGCCGCCGACGCCGACGGCAGGGTGACGGCCGTCCGGGTCGACCTGCTGGCCGACATGGGTGCCTACCTCCAGCTCGCCACGCCCGGCATCCCGCTGCTGGGGGCGTTCCTCTACCACGGCGTGTACGACGTGCCCGCCTACCACTTCGCGTGCACCGGCGTGTTCACCAACCGCACGCCCACCGACGCCTACCGTGGCGCCGGCCGGCCCGAGGCGACGTACGCCCTGGACCGGGCGATGGACGCGCTGGCCCGCCAGGTGGGGGTCGACGGGGCCGAGATCCGGCGGCGCAACTACATCGCCGCCGACAAGTTCCCCTACACGTCGATCGCCGGGCTGACCTATGACTCCGGCAACTACGAGCCCACGCTCGACCGGGCGCTCCAGCTCATCGGCCACGACGCCTGGCGGGCCGAGCAGCGGCGGCGCCGGGACGCGGGGGAGACCCGCCACATCGGCATCGGCGTGGCCACCTACGTGGAGATGTGCGGCCTGGCACCCAGCCGGGTGTTGGCGTCGCTCAACTACGGGGCCGGCGGCTGGGAGGCCGCCACCGTGCGGGTGCTGCCCACCGGGACGGTCCAGGTGGTCAGCGGCTCGACGCCGCACGGCCAGGGGCACGAGACGAGCTGGTCACAGATCGTGGCCGACCGGCTCGGGATCGACCCGGACGCCGTCGAGGTGCTCCACTCCGATACCGCCATCAGCCCGATCGGCCTGGACACCTATGGCAGCCGCTCGCTGCCCGTGGGCGGGGTGGCGGTGGCGATGGCGACCGACGAGGTGATCGCCAAGGCCAGGGCGATCGCCGCCCACCAGCTCGAATGCGCCGAGGACGATCTGGAGCTCGCCGGCGGCGAATTGTCGGTGCGGGGCACGCCGACGAAGTCGCTGACCCTCCAGGAGGTGGCCTTCGGGGCGTTCAGCGCCCACAACCTGCCCGACGGCATGGAGCCCAACCTCTCCGCGCAGGTGACCTACGACCCGCCCAACTTCGTGTTCCCGTTCGGCACGCACGTGGCGGTGGTCGAGGTCGACGAGGACACCGGCCGGGTCGACCTGCTCGACTACGCCGCCGTCGACGACTGCGGACCGCAGGTCAACCCGATGATCGTCGAGGGCCAGCTCCACGGCGGCATCGTCCAGGGCGTCGCCCAGGCCCTGTGGGAGGAGGCCATCTACGACGACGACGGCAACCTGCGGAACGCCACGATGGTCGACTATTGCGTGCCGTCGGCGGCGGAGGTGCC
>DASSGC010000753.1:0-5477 GCA_035693765.1 Acidimicrobiales bacterium | reverse complement strand
CCGGACGTTCCGGCGGGCCTTCGTCCCGGCGCCGGGGTGCGAGCTGCTGGTCGCCGACTACAACCAGATCGAGCTGCGCTGCATCGCGCACCTCGCCGAGGACCCGGGCCTCGTGGAGAGCTTCCGGGCGCACCGCGACATCCACACCGAGACGGCGTCACGGGTGTTCGGGGTCGACCCCGGCGACGTCACCATCGACCAGCGGTCGAAGGCCAAGATGGTCAGCTACGGCCTGGCCTACGGGATGGAGGCCTACGGGCTCGCCCAGCGGCTGAACATCGAGACCGACGAGGCGGCGCTCATCCTGGCCGCCTACTTCGAGGCGTTTCCCGCGGTGCGGGACTACATGGACCGGACGGTGGCCGAGGCCCGGCAGCGGGGCTACACCGAGACGCTGTTCGGGCGGCGGCGCCAGATCCCCGAGCTGTCGTCGCCGAACTACCGCATCCGCCAGGCGGGGGAGCGGCAGGCGATGAACGCCGGCATCCAGGGCCTGGCGGCCGACATCTTCAAGGTGGCGCTGGTCCGCATCGAGACGGCCCTGGAGGAGGACGGCATGGACAGCCGGCTCATCCTCCAGGTCCACGACGAGGTGCTGCTCGACGTGCCGCCCGACGAGCACGACGCCGCCGCCAAGCTGGTGGTCGAGGCGATGTCGGGCGCGGTGGAGCTGAGCGTGCCGCTGGAGGTCAACCTCTCGTTCGGCGCGACCTGGGCCGACGCCAAGGGCTGACCCGGGCCGCGGGGCGGTGACCGCCGCGCCGCGGTCACGTTCGCCGAGGTGTGCAGGGCCGCCGATCGCACCCGCCGGGTGGCGCGTGCTCGCCCGCCACCCTCGCCGGGCTGACCCGGTGGCTCAGCCCAGGGCCGCCAGCGCGTCGGCGACCGGGAGGTCGCCCGACACCACCTCGATGGTCCGGCCGGTGGCGGCGGCACCCACGAGGGTTGCCAGCAGGACGGCCGCCACGTCGTCCCGCGGCACCGAGCCCCAGCGGTCGAGGTGTTCGGCGACCGTCACCCGCCCGGTGCCGTGCTCGTCGGTGAGCGAGCCGGGGCGGACGATCGTCCAGGCGAGGCCGCTGGCCCGGAGCGCCGCCTCGGCGTCGGCCTTGGCCGCGAAGTACGGGCGCATGGCGTCGCCGCGGGCGTCGGGCCGGTCGGCGCCCAGCGTGGAGATCATCACGTAGCGGTCGATGCCGGCCGCCTCGGCGGCGGCAAGGAGCTTGACCGCGGCGCCGTAGTCGACCGTGCGCTTGCGCTCCGGTCCGCTGCCCGGGCCGGCGCCGGCGGCGAACACCACCGCGTCCGCGCCCCGCACGGCGTCGGTCAGATCGTGCACGCCGCCGATCGCCTCCAGGTCGAGCACGATCGGCTCGGCGCCCGCGGCGATGACGTCGGTGCCGTGGTCGGGGTTGCGGACGATGGCGCGGCAGCGGTGCCCGCCCGCGGACAGCAGGCGTTCGAGCCGCAGGGCGATCTGCCCGTGGCCTCCGGCGATGGCGACGTCCATGCGCTCAGCTTGCCGCACGGCCGCGCCGGGTGCGCGGGTGTCGTGGCCTCGTTGCGGCGGCGGCCCCGATGCGCGCGAGGATCGGGCGATGCCCGGCGACGACGGCCACTGGTTCGAACCCGTCGCCGACCATCTGGGCGCCGCCTACCTGCGCTACTCGTTCACCAAGGGGACCGAGCAGGAGGTCGCGTTCCTGGTCGAGGCGCTCGGCCTGGCACCGGGCATGCGGCTGCTCGACGTCGGCTGCGGCCCCGGTCGCCATGCCCACGCCTTCGCCCGCCGGGGGATCGAGGTCGTCGGGGTGGACATCAGCCAGCGGTTCGTCGACCTGGCGGAGGCCGGCGCACCGCTGGGGGCGAGCTTCGTGCGGGCCGACGCGCGGGCGCTGGCCTTCGACGCAGAGTTCGACGCCGCCGTGTCGCTGTGCCAGGGCGCCTTCGGCCTGGCCGGCGGGCCGGGAGCGCCGCTCGACGGCGACGGGGCGGTGCTGGGGGGCATCGCCCGCGCGCTGCGGCCCGGCGGGGCGGCGGCGGTGTCGGCCTTCTCGGCCTACTTCCAGGTGCGCTGGCTGGAGGACCAGGACACGTTCGACGCGGACGCGGGCGTGAACCACGAGCGGACCGAGGTGCGGGACGAAGACGGCAACGTGGCCGCGGCCGACCTGTGGACCACCTGCTTCACCCCACGCGAGCTGCGCCTGCTGGCGGCCGCGGCCGGGTTGGTGGTGGAGGCGGTCTGGTCGGTGACGCCGGGGGCCTACGCGCGGGCGGCGCCGTCGCTGGAGACGCCGGAGCTCCTTCTCGTGGCCCGACGCCCGGCGTGATGCCGGCCGCGGCGCGCGCGTGCCGTGGCGCGACCGGTGCGTCCGGGCGCGTCGACAGCCGGTCACGGCCCGTAGCGGGCCTGTCGGCGGGACTGCTAACCTTGCCCCCTCGCGCCTGGTGGCGCGCCCTGACACCGCCGCCCGTCATCCACGGACGGTGGATCCCCAAGCTCCCTTGCCCCCGAAGAAAGCCGACCAGTTCGTGTCCGACGTCCCCACAACCGACCCCACCGCTCTCGAGCCCGACACCGCCGCGGCACCCGCCGCCGAGGTGCAGCCGGCCGAGGGCGTCTACACCCCCCGCCAGATCGTCGACGACGATCTCGGCGGCAGCTTCGCCGACGCCATCGACGCCACCCTCGTCTCGGTCGAGGACGGCGCGATCGTGACCGGCACGGTGGTGCGGGTCGATCGTGACGAGGTCCTGCTCGACATCGGCTACAAGTCCGAGGGCGTGATCCCCAGCCGCGAGCTGTCGATCCGCAACGACGTCGACCCCAACGAGGTCGTGTCGATGGGCGACGAGGTCGAGGCCCTGGTCCTCACCAAGGAGGACAAGGACGGCAGGCTGGTCCTGTCCAAGAAGCGGGCCCAGTACGAGCGGGCCTGGGGCGACATCGAGCGGGTCAAGGAGGAGGACGGGGTCGTCTCCGGTCCGGTCATCGAGGTCGTCAAGGGCGGCCTCATCCTCGACATCGGGCTCCGCGGCTTCCTGCCGGCGTCGTTGGTCGAGCTGCGCCGGGTGCGCGACCTCCAGCCCTACGTCGGCAAGTCGCTCGAGGCCAAGATCATCGAGCTCGACAAGAACCGCAACAACGTCGTCCTGTCCCGGCGGGCCTGGCTGGAGGAGACCCAGCGCGAGCAGCGCGAGGACTTCCTCGCCAACCTCAAGCCCGGCGAGGTGCGCAAGGGCGTCGTGTCGAGCGTCGTCAACTTCGGCGCCTTCGTCGACCTGGGCGGCATGGACGGGCTCATCCACGTGTCCGAGCTGTCGTGGAAGCACGTCGACCACCCCGGGTCGGTCGTGGCCGTGGGCGACGAGGTCGAGGTCCAGGTGCTCGACGTCGATCTGTCCCGCGAACGCATCAGCCTGTCGCTCAAGGCGACCCAGCAGGATCCGTGGCAGGAGTTCGCCACCAGCCACCGCGTGGGCGAGCTGGTCTACGGCCGGGTCACCAAGCTCGTGCCGTTCGGTGCCTTCGTCCAGGTGGGCGACGGCATCGAGGGCCTGGTCCACATCTCGGAGATGTCGGCCCACCACGTCGACCTGCCCGAGCAGGTGGTCACCCCCGGCGAGGAGCTGTGGGTCAAGATCATCGACCTCGACCTCCAGCGCCGGCGCATCAGCCTGTCGATCAAGCAGGCCGCCGAGGGCGGCATCGTGGCCGCCGAGTACCAGGAGCACTTCGGCGAGCACGCCTACGACGACCAGGGCAACTACATCGGTCCGTCGGTGGAGCACTCGCCCGAGGCCGACGAGGCCTGGGCCGAGTACTACGCCGAGACGGGCGACGAGGCTGGCGAGGCGCCGCCAGCCGAGGCCGGCGAGGCTCCGGCAGCCGAGGCCGACGAGGCGCCGGCGGCCGACAGCGAGCCCGACGAGGAGTAGCCCGGATCGGGCGCCCGCCCGCACCACGAACGGCACACCGGCGCCTGGCGCGGTTCCCCGGGACCGCGGCGGGCGCCGGTGCGCGTCCGGGCACACGATCCGGGCGCGCGATCCGGGCGCGCGATCCGGGCGCGCGGCGGCCGAGCAATGGTCGCGATCGCCCGGGCCGCCGCCCCGTCCGCTCCGTGCCCGGGTGGCCGGCCGGCGGTCCCGGTGTCCGGTGGAGGGGCGGTGCCTCCGCGTCGGGGCGACGCCTGCGGCCCCGGGCCGCCGGGTTGCTAACGTCCGCGGCGTGCTGGTCGTGGGTCTCACCGGGGGCATCGGGTCGGGCAAGTCGACGGTGTCGGCGATGCTCGCCGGCAAGGGCGCGGTGGTCGTCGACGCCGATGCCATCACCCGTGAGGTGCAGCAGCCGGGCACGCCGGTGTTCGCGGCCATGGTCGAGCGGTTCGGGCCGGCGATCGTCGCCGCCGACGGCACCCTCGACCGCGAGGCCGTGGCCGACATCGTGTTCGGTGACGGCGAGGCGCTGGCCGACCTCAACGCCATCGTGCATCCCGCGGTCGGGGCCGAGATCATGCGCCGCATGCAGGAGCTGGCGGAGACCGACGCCGTGGTCGTGCTCGACGTGCCGCTGATGGTCGAGTCGAAACGGGGCTACCCGCTCGCGGGGTTGCTCGTGGTCGACGTCGATCCCGAGGTGGCCGTCGAGCGCCTGGTGGCCCAGCGGGGCATGCGCGAGCACGACGTGCGGGCACGCATGGCGCGCCAGGCGAGCCGCGACGAGCGCACGGCCCGCGCCGACCGCATCATCGACAACAGCGGCGACTTCGCCGCGCTCGCCTCCCAGGTCGACGCGGCGTGGCGCTGGATCGAGGCGCTGCCCCGCCGGGAGCAGGCCCCGGCCGGCTGACCGGGGTCAGACCCGGGGCGGCGGGAGGCCGGCCGCCGTGGCCACCTCGTCCGCGCGGCGGCGGTTGTGGAGGGCCTGCTCGTCGTTGGCCGACCGGATGGCGCGGAGGATGGTGACGCGCAGCGTGGCGAGTCCGTCCGCGGCGCCCGTGAACGAGCGTTCGAGGAGCCCGTGGGCCCGCTCGAACTCGCCGCGGTGGACGCCTGCCCAGCCCTCGCCCGTGGCCTCCTTGACGGCCGCGAGGTACAGGGCGTGGTCGCCGAGGGCGCCGTCCGCCGTGCGGATGACGTCGAGGGCTCGGGCGGCGGCCGGGTAGTCGAAGTCGACGCGCACGGCGCCGTCGAGGGGTGCGACGTAGTCGATGTCGGTCATGGCTCTCCGGTCATCCAAGGGCTCGGGGTTGTTCGGGGTTGTCCAGGGTGATTCAATGTTGCATGAAACACATGGAACGATGCTAGTATGGCCGAATGAGCACAAGTAGTGCGGATGTCACACGACTCGATGCGTACGAGCCCACCCTGCTCCCGGTGCACGCGCTGCTCACGCAGCTGGCCGATCGCGTGGACGCCGCCGTCACGGCCTTCCACGACGGCGCGGGCGGCCATGGCGGGGGATCGGATGC
>DASSGC010000752.1:0-13783 GCA_035693765.1 Acidimicrobiales bacterium | reverse complement strand
GGTGCGCGGGTGGGGCGGGGCGGTGCGGTGTCGTTCGGTGCGCGGGTGGGGAGTGGTGGTGCGGTCGGGCCGGCAGGTCCGCTGTGGCGCGGCGGTGCGGTGGGGTCGGACGGCCCGGCGTGCGGTGGGTGGGCGCCTCCGGGGCCGGACGGACCGTCGGGAGCCGGCGCAGCGGCCCAGGCCCGCAGCGCGGTGAGCGTGGCCGCGTCGGCCTCGCCCGCGACCGTCGACTGGGGGGCCGCGCCGTTCCCGTCCTCCGCGTCGTGCCCGTTCCCCGCGCCGTTCCCGGGCCGGCCGGCCGGTGCCGCCGGCCCGCCGCCGGCCCTCGCCCGCCGGGGCAGACCGGGCAGCGGTGGGTCACCGCCCTCGGCCGGTCCCCCGCCGCCGCCCCCGCCGTCGCTCCAGGCGTCGCCGCTCTCGCCGCCCCCGCCGCCGCCCCCGCCGTCGCCGCCGCCCGGTCGCCGGGGCCCCCGGGCCGCCAGCGACAGCGCGCCGGCGCCGACCGCCGCGAGGATGCCGGCGAAGCCGAGCCAGCGGCCCACGCCGCCGACCACGGCCGTCGCCGTGTCGGATCCGTCACCCACCGCCACGGCGCCCGTCTCGACGCCGACGTGGTACACGAACGAGCCCGACAGCGTGTGGCTGTCCTCGCTCGTCACCCGCCAGGCGACCGTGTAGGTCCCCCGGCCGGCGGCGTGGACCGCCGCCCGCAGCGTCGCGCCGCCGCCGGTCGACTCGACGGCGCCCCGGTCGACGCGCTCGCCGTCCGGGCCGAACACCTGCACCGCGCCCTCGAACGTCTCGACCGGCTCGTCGAACTGCAGCTCCACCGCGTCGGGCGGGGCGTCGATCACCGCGTCGGCCGCCGGCGCCGTGCCGGTCAGCGTGGCATGGGCGCCCGCCGGCGCGGTGCCCGCCACCAGGCCCACGGCGGAGACGATCAGTGCCGCAGCGACGGTGGCGAGCGTCCTTCGCACCTGCCCAAGGGTAGGGCCGGCCCACGGGCCGGGTGGCATCGGCGGACGCCCGGCGACGCCGATGCCGCCGGGTCGGGATGCGGGGAGCGCCGGGCGGCGACCCCGCCGTCAGGCGCTCGGCGGCGCCCAGCCGGGGTCGCGCCCGAACGCCACCAGCAGCGCGTCGAGCGGGGTGTCCACCGGCGCGCCGGCCGGACGCTCGCCGATGACGCCGGCGCCCCGGTACAGCTCCTCGCGTTCGGCGAACCACGCGGCCAGGGCCTCGACCAGCGCAGGGTCGACGGCCCGGTCGGCGCCGATGGCGGCGGCCAGATCCCACCCGTGGATGATGTGGTCGGCGGCGAGCTGGTAGGCGTACTCCTCGGCAGGCGTGTCGCCGAACGACAGGTGCACCGTCCGGCCGGCCACGATGCCGCTCGCGGCGGCGATGGTCGCCGTGTCGCCCGCGGCCCGGGCTGCGGCCGCCGGGTCGGCGCCGAGCATGTCGCCCTCGAACCGGTCGCCTACCTCGGCGATGGTGGCGCCCTCCATCATCGGGACGGTCCAGAGATCCTCGTAGACGACGTGGTTCACCAGCGCCCGCACGTCCCAGTCGGGGCACGGGGTGGGTGCGTCCCAGTGGGCGTCCTTGACGGTGGCCACCGCGGCCACGAAGTCCTCGACGCTACGCCGGTGGAGATCGGTCACGTGCATGGGGCAGTCCTCCTCGCCGCACGTAGTCTCGCGACAACCAGCACGGCGCGCCGCGATGACCCACGACCACGCCCCCGACACCCACGCCAACCGTCACCAGCACGGTCATGAGAACCGTCACCAGCACGGCCACCAGCACGGCCACGCCCGCGCCGGCACGCGCCACAAGGGGCGGCTGCTCGCCGCGCTGGCGGTGCTGGGCGGCATCACGCTCGTCGAGGTGGTCGCCGGGTTCGTCACCCAGTCGCTCGCCCTGCTCTCCGACGCTGGGCACATGCTCACCGACGTCGGCGGGCTGGGGATGGCGCTCGCCGCCATCCACGTCGCCGACCGCGCGTCCGTCGACCGCCAGCGGACGTTCGGCCTGTACCGCCTGGAGATCCTGGCGGCGCTGGCCAACGCCGCGCTGCTGTTCGGGGTGGCGATCTACGTGGTCGTGGAGGCTGCCCGGCGGTGGGGCGACCCGCCCGAGGTGCTCGCCGGGCCGATGCTCGTCGTCGCCGTGCTGGGCCTCGTGGCCAACCTCGTCGCCTTCGGGCTGCTGCGGGCCGGGTCGACCGAGAGCCTCAACGTCGAGGGCGCCTACCTGGAGGTGCTGTCCGACCTCGTCGGCTCGGTGGGCGTCATCGTCGCCGCGGCGGTCATCGCAGCGACGGGCTGGACCTGGGTCGACCCGGCGGTCGGCGTCGCCATCGGCGTGTTCATCCTGCCCCGCACCTGGCGGCTCGGGGCCCAGGCGCTACGGATCCTGGTGCAGGCCGCGCCCCCCGGGCTCGATCTGGCCGGGCTGGAGGCCGAGCTGGGGGCGCTGGACGGTGTGGTCGACGTCCACGACCTCCACGTGTGGACGTTGACGTCCGAGATGGAGGTGGCCTCGGTGCACCTGATGGTGTGCGAGGGCACCGACACCCACGCGGTGCTCGACCGGGCCAGGGTCGTGCTGCGCGACAACCACGGCATCGACCACGCCACCCTGCAGGTGGAGCCCGAATCCCACGAGGGCTGCGACGAGATCATGTGGTGATCGCCCGCGTCGGTGGCGTGGCCGCTGCGGATGGTGGTCGATGTCACATTGCGGTGGGGACCGCCGGGCGTTTACATAGGTTACCGCTGGTAAGTCCACGGGGACGCTCGCCGGCAGGGGAGGACTTCCATGGCTGCAACCGCCGCCGCCACGCGCCGCGTCGCGAAGCTGAACACGGCGTCGCAGGCGCGCGTCATCGAGCCCGACATCGAACTGCCCGGACGCATGGGCGACGGGCAGGTGCTGCCCGACGACCTGCTGCTCGCCTCTGCCGGTCTCGACGAGGGTGTGCTCGACCGCGACCAGATGGTGGTGCTGTCCCGGCAGGCGCTCGCCTCCATCACCACGGCCGGGCTCCAGTTCGAGTCGATCCTCATGGCGGGGTTCGGCCTCGAGATCATGCAGGCCGACGACTACACCGACCCCCGGATCACCTACCTGCTGCACGAGTTGGGGGAGGAGACCCGCCACTCGCGGCTGTTCGCCCGCATGCTCGAACAGCTCGACCCGCCTGCCCCCAACCCGCTCGACGGCTGGCTGGTCGAGACCGTGGGCCGGCGCGTGGTCGACCAGATCATCCACCGACCGGCGCTGCTCTACACGATGGTGCTGGCCGGGGAGGAGATCCCCGACCTCCTGCAGAAGCGGGCCGCCGAGCATCCGGGCACCGACCCGTTCGTGCGCGAGGTCAACCGCTACCACCGCCAGGAGGAGGCCCGGCACCTCGCCTTCGCCCGCCTCCGGCTGCCCGAGGTGTGGGAGAGCGCCAACCTCGTCGACAAGACGCTGGTGCGGTTCGCCGCGCCCGCGATCATCCGCGAGATGTACGAGAACATGATCCACGCCGGCGTGTTCGCCGCCGCCGGGCTCCCCGGCATCCCGACCTGGCGGGCCGCGCGCAACCACCCCGGCCGGGTCGAGGTGCGGGTCGCCGCCACCCGCCCGGTGCTGGCGGCGCTGATCGAGGCCGGCGCGTTCGAGCGGGGCAAGGTCCCGACCCCCTGGCGGGGCCTCTGCGCCGTCGACCCCGACGGCGAGCCGCTGCCCGGCGGTCCCGCCGCGGCGGCGTAGCCCGCCGCCCGTCGGCCGTCGCGAGCCGCCCGCCGTCCGTCCGAACCGGGTCGGCGGCGTCGCGCCGGGCGCGATGTTCCCGACCCGGCTCGGGCGCGCGGATCGGCGCCGCGAGGCTCAGGCGATGGCCCGGAGGACGATCTCGGTGTCCTCCGTGGGCGGGACACCCAGGTCGTCGAGCTGGGCCAGGCAGGCGTGCATGGCCCGGCGCGCCGCGGCCCGGTCGCCGCGGGCGAGGTGGGCCGCCACGGTGAGCCGGTGAGCATCCTCCGACCAGGGCTCGGTCTCCAGGGCGCGGGCGGCCAGCCGGAGCGCCTCGTCGGGGGCGCCGGACGCCAGCGTCAGCTCGCCGGCCCGCACGGCGGCCGCGACGAACCGCGCGCAGAGCCGGTCGCGGTGGGGTAGCGCCCACTCGTCGTACCCTGCGTCCGCCAGGTACGGCCCCCGGTACAGCCCCAGCGCCCGCCGGTAGAGATCGAGCGCGGCCGACGGCTCGCCCAGCCGCTCGGCCTCGGCGGCCCGGTCGAGGTGCTCCTCCATCTGCCACGCGTCGACCGCCAGCCAGCCGTGCGTGGTCAGCCGCAGCGATGTGCCCTCCGTGCGGACGAAGAACGACGGGGCACCCTCCGCCCGCTCGGGCTCCAACACCGTGAGCAGGTACGACAACGTGACCCGCAGGTTGCGGAGCGCGCCCGTCGTGTCGAGGTCCGGCCAGAGGGCTCCGGCCAGCTCCTCGCGCGTGCCGGCGCCCCGGGCCGCCAGCAGCAGCAGCAGCGCCCGCACCCGCTCCCGCCGCCAGTGCGGGTGGTCGACGAGCCGCCCCGCCCGCCGCAACGTCGTCGGTCCCAGCACGTTGAGCTCCAGGGGCGCCGCCGGTTCGGGCGGCATGGCGTCGAGCAGCGTCCGGGCCCACGCCCGCAGCGCCCTGGGGGCGTCCGATCGGTCGGCCACCCGGCGCAGGGCCGGCCGCGCCGACGGCGCCGCCCCCGTCACCAGGGCGTCGGCGCCGGTCCGCCCGCCCGCGGCGGCCGCCGCGGCGAGCTCGACCAGCCACGGCGCCGGCAGGAAGCTGGGCGCCGCCGACCACGTGGCCGGCGACAGCGCCGCGGCCGGGGCCAGGTCGCCGTCCTCGCGCAGCGCCAGGAGTGCCCGGGCCAGTGCCAGCGCCGGCTGGTAGCTCGGGCCCGGCTCGTCCGCCTCGAACTGCTCGCGGGTGTCGGGCAACAGCACGTAGAGCACCGGCAGCCGCCGCAGCGCGCCGTAGCGCTGCCGACCCTTGCCCACCTCGTGGCCGTCGAGCTGCTCGGCGAACAGCCGGGCCGCGGCGGCCTCGTCGCCCCGGCCGAGCGCGATCGCGGCCTCCGCGCCCCGCAGCGCGGCCAGCAGGCCCGGGCGCGGGCTCGGCCCCGCCCGCTGCCGGGCCCGGGCGAGGTGGGCCTCGGCCTCCGCCACCTCGCCGGCGTACCCCGCCCGTGACGCCGCCATCGTGTGCCCGAGGGCCAGCAGGTGGTCGTTGCCCGCCTGGGCGAGCTGGTCGAGCATCCGATCGAGGGCGTCGTGGGCCCCCCCGAGGTCGCCGCAGTGGGTGAGGGCGTTGACCTCGAGCATGGTCAGCGCCCCCCGCAGGGTGGGGCCGGCCGCGGCGACCGCCAGCTCGGCGTTGCGCCGGGCCGCCTCCGGGAAGCCGAGCGCGAGCTGGGCCGACCCCTGCAGCCACGCCACCGGCGCGCGCCAGTAGGGGGCCACCTCGCTCGGATCGAGAGCGTCGAGCGCCGCCAGCACGCTCCGGGCGTCGCCGGCGGTGTCGGCCAGGAGCGCCTGGCCGATGGCCAGCATTCCCTTGGCCTCCGGCAGCTCGGCGAGCCGCTCGGCGTACCCCCACAGCGTGCCCAGCAGGTCGAGGTCCTCCCGCCAATGGCCGAGAATCGCCAGGTGCTCGACCGCGCACAGCAGGCCGGCGTCGTCGCCGTCGGCCGCCAGCCGCGTCGCGGCCGACGCCAGCAGGCCGGTCGCGCGGTCGAGGTCGGTGTCCGAGGCGGCGATGCCGGCGACCAGCGCGCCCACCGGCGTGGACCGCACGTCGTCCGGCAGCGTGGCGTGCACGTGGGCCAGGTCCTCGGCCGACGCCGCCAGCGCCTGGGCCCGGCAACCGGTGCGCAGCACCGACAGCAGCTCCTCCCGGGCCCCGGCCGCCACCAGCAGGTCGACGGCCCGCTGCAGGTCGCGGGCGGCGAGCGCCACGCCACCGGCGCGTTGTGCCGCCCGCCGGTCTCCGTCGTCGAGCAGGCGGGACAGGCGGTCCGACCACACGGGGTGGACGGTGTACCAGCCGTGGTCGTCGTGCGCCACGAGCGGAAGCCTGGCCAGCACGCCGGGCAGGTCGACGCCCGGGCCGGCCACCTGGTCGATCAGTGCCTGGTCGGCGCCGCCCAGCACGGCGACCGTGGCCGCCACCCGCCGGGCGTCGGGCGGCATGCCCGCCATCACCTCCTCGGCGAGGAAGTCGTCGACTTCGGCCCCCGCCCCGGCCGTCCGCAGCTCCGCCAGCGCCGGCCAGCCACCGAGGCCGGCGAGGCGGTCGAGGGGCACGTCGCGCAGCGCCGCGAACGCGGCCAGCTCGTCGTCGCCGAAGGCGAGGTCGACCTCGGTCAGCCGCTCGACCCGGCCCTGTGCCGTCAGTCGCGCCAGCGGCACCGGCGGCTCGTGCCTGCTGCTCAGCACCACATGGCCGTTGGCCGGCAGGGCGTCGACCAGCGCGGCCAGCAAGGCGGCGCCGCTGGTGCCGGTGCCGACCTCGTGGACGTCGTCGACGACCAGGCACACCTGGCGGGGCGACCGCCGCCACACGGCGTCGGCCAGGGCCGAGCCCAGCTCGGCGGGGTCGATGTCACCCGGCTCCTGCAGCCGGGTCAGCTCTGCGGTGAGCGCGGTCGCCATGCCGCCGGCCAGCCGCCGGGCGTCGCCGTCGCCGGGGCCGCACCCCAACCAGCGGTCGTCACCCCGGGGGGCGAGCCGGTTCTCGTCCACGGCCTGGGCCAGCAGCGACGACTTGCCGAACCCGGGGCCGGCCACGACCACCGTCACCGGCCGGTCCCACCGTCGCTGGAGCCGCCGGAGGAGGTCGCTACGCCGGACGAGGGGACGCCCGGGGTGGGGCGGAGCGTAGCGGTAGGGCCGCGACACGGAGCGAGCATATTGCCATGACCACGCCCGACGAGGATCGCCGCCGGGCAGGCACCGCCCGCCGGGCCGACGCTCGGGCGGCGGCCGGCGCTCGGGCTAACGCCTGGCTGACAGGCCGATGGTGATCTGAGACCCGGGTAGCGCCGTGCCTCCTACGGCGGGATGGCCCGGCGGTCGGGACGGAAGGGATGGCGTGTGCCGGTCCTCATGGCGGGTGGCCGGCGTCGCGGGCGGCCCCGGACGACCCGACGGCCCACGATCGCGGCGGTCCGGCTCGGGTGGCGGCCCTCCCCCCGGAGGAGTCCCGAGGCGGACCGCCCGATCAGGCCCCGGTGGACACGCCGGTGCCGGTGGGCGGCGGCGTCCCCGCCGGGGCGGGCGATCAGGGCCGCAGCGCCTCGCGGACGGCGGACTCGACCCGGCTGGACGAGATCTCCTCCACCGGGACGTGGCGGGCGCCCATGGTCGTCGCCAGCTCGCGGGCGAGCCCCAGGCGGTTGGGGCCGTCCTCGACGTCGAGCACGATCACGTCGAGCCTGGCGGCCGCCACCTCCGCAGCAGCGTCGCGGGCGCGTTCCATGGCCGACTCGTTGCCGGTGGCGCGCCCGTCGGTGACGAACACCAGCAGGGGCGGCCAACCGTCGGCCGCGGCCCGCCGGGCGATGGCCAGGCCCGCGTTGATGCCCTCGGCGAGGGGCGTGACGCCGCCGGTCGGCAACTCGGCGAGGCGGGTGCGCGCCAGCTCGACGCTGGCCGTGGGCGGCAGCACGACCTCGGCCTGGTCGGCCCGGAACGTCACCATCGCCACCCGGTCGCGACGCAGGTAGGCGTCGGCCAGGAGCCCGAGCACCGCACCGGTGGCGGCCTCGACCCGCCGGTGGGTGCCCATCGACCCGCTGGCGTCGACGGCGACGACCACCGTGCGTCCCATGGTGCGGGCCCGGACCGGCTCGCGCAGGTCGTCGACCGTCATGAGCGGCCCGCCCGGGTCGTCCTGCCGCCGCTGGGCGGCGGCCCGGACCGAGGCGGCGAGCGCGACCCCGCCCATCGGCCCGGGCCCGGGGACCTGGGCGCCGATGGCCCGGCCCCGACCACCTCCGTCGGGGCCGCCGCGCCCGTGGCGCGCCTCGCCGGTCCACGACGGGGTGCCCGGTGGCGGCGGGGGCGGCGGAGGCGGCTCGTCCGCGGGCGCGACCTCACGGCGCGACGGCGGCGGCCGGTCGAACGCGCCGGCGGCCAGCGACTGCCACGTGCCCGGGGGCACGTTCGGCAGCTCGGGCGCCGGGGCCGCACCGGGTGTGCCCGGTCCGCCGCCGGCGGCGCCCTCGGGCGGCGCGCCGACCCCGACAGCCGCCTCCTCGCCGGGCGGGGTGCCGTCGCCGGGCCGGGGCTCGCCGGCGGGCGCGTCGTCGGGACCTGCCGTGGCGTCGCCGGCGGGTGCGGCCTCGTCGCCCCCGGCGGGCGACCCGGCGCCGTTGGCCGGCTCCGGCTCGGCATCGACCGGCTCGGGTTCGGTGCCGGCGGGTGCCGGCGGGGCGGCGGCGGCCGCCTCGGCGTCGATCTCGGCCTCCAGGTCGGCGAGGGGGTCGGGTGGCGGCGGCCCGGCGTCTCCCTCGCCGGGGGCGTCGCCCTCACCCCGGGTCTCGAGCGCGGCGTCCGCGGCGGGCGCGGGCGGGTTGGCCGCCGCGAACGACTGGCGGGCCGACTCCAGCGCCCGCTCCAACTCGTTCGTGGGCAGGATCGGCGGGTCGAACGGCCGCCGGCGCCGCCGGTGCGCGAGGGCCAGCGCGGCCACCCGCTCGACGTCGGTCGCCGTGGCCACCGACCGGCCCTCCCAGCCGGCGAACGCGGCTGCGGCCCGGCACAGCACCAGGTCGGCTCGCAGGCCCTCGGCCCCGACGCTCAGTGCGAGCCGGCAGGCGAACTCCACCACCGTGTCGGGCAGGTCGGCGGGCAGCGACGCCGCCAGGCGGGCGCGCAGCACGATGTCGCCCTCGCTGCCGTCGACCCGGCCGCCGGCGTCGTGGGTCAGGCGGCGGCGGACCACCTCGGCCCGGTCCAGGGGGTCGGTCGGCGACTTGATCTCCACCGACAGGCCGAACCGGTCGAGGAGCTGGGGCCGCAGCTCACCCTCCTCGGGGTTCATCGATCCCACCAGGACGAACCGGGCGGGGTGCGAGTGCGACACGCCGTCGCGCTCGACCCGGTTGAGTCCCGAGGTGGCCACGTCGAGCAGCACGTCGACCAGGTGGTCGGGCAGCAGGTTGACCTCGTCGACGTACAGGACGCCGCCGTGCGCGGCCGAGAGCAGGCCGGGGCGGAAGTGGGTGGCGCCGTCGGCCAGGGCGGCCTTGATGTCGAGGGTGCCGAGCACACGGTCCTCGGTGGCACCGAGGGGCAGCTCGACGAAGGGCGCGCCGCCGGGCAGCATGCCCGCCAGGCCGCGGGCCAGCGTCGACTTCGCCGCGCCCTTGTCGCCGCGCAGGAGCACGCCGCCGATGCCGGGATCGACGGCGGCCAGCAGCAGCGCCAGCCTCGCCTCGTCCTGGCCGACGACGGCGCTGAACGGGAACCGCGCCAGGCTGCTCATCGTCCGTGACCCCGTGGATGTCGCCGTGGTCCCTGTCGCCGCATCCCGTGCGACCCGTGTCGCCGTCTCATGTGCGCTGTTCCTCCCAGCCCTCAGACTCGAGAACGGCATCGACCAGGGTCTTGCGAGACCCTTCTGTCGCATTCCACATGCCGCGCCGGTCTGCTTCTAGCAGGCGTTCGGCGATCGCGCGCAGTGCCCAGGGGTTGGAGTCGCGGAAGAACTCGCGAACCTCCGGGTCGCCGACGTACGACGCCGTCACCCGTTCGTACATCCAGTCTTCCACGACCTGGGCCGTGGCGTCGTAGCCGAACAGGTAGTCGACGGTCGCGGCGAGCTCGAACGCGCCCTTGTAGCCGTGCTGGCGCATGGCCCCGATCCACCGCGGGTTGAGGACCCGGCTGCGCACCACCCGGGCCGCCTCCTCCGCCAGCGCCCGCACCCGGGGCGTGGTGGGGTCGGAGCTGTCGCCGAACCACGACCGGGGTGCCCGCCCGGTGAGGGCGCGCACGGCGGCGACCATGCCGCCGTGGTCCTGGAGGTAGTCGTCGCTGTCGAAGATGTCGTGCTCGCGGTTGTCCTGGTTCTTGACGGCCACGTCGATGGCCGCGAACCGGCGGCGCATGGCCTCGGGCGCCGGCTCGCCGGACCGGTGGCGGCCGTAGGCGAAGCCCGACCCGGCCAGGTACACCTCGGCCAGGTCGGCGTCGGTGCGCCACGAGCCCCGCTCGATCACGGGCAGGATGCCGGTGCCGTAGCCGCCGGGCGGCGGGCCCCAGATGCGGGCGTCGCCGGTGCCGGCCGCGCGCACCGGGTTGACCTCCGCCGGCTCGTCCAGGCCGGCGACCAGCGCCACCGCGTCGTCGAGCAGGGCGACCACGTGGGGGAGGGCGTCCCGGAAGAAGCCGGAGATCCGCAGGGTCACGTCGATGCGGGGCCGGCCCAGCTCCGCCGGCGGGATCGGTGCGAGGCCGGTGACCCGGCCCGACGTCTCGTCCCACACCGGCCGCACCCCCAGCAGCGCCAGCGCCTGGGCCGCGTCGTCGCCCCCGGTGCGCATGGCCGCGGTGCCCCACAACACCAGTCCCACGGTGGTGGGCGGGGCGCCGGTCTCGGCCACGTGCCGTTCGACCAGGGCGTCGGCCAGCCCGCACCCGACCTGCCACGACAGCGGGGACGGCAGGGCCTTGGGGTCGACGGAGTAGAAGTTGCGGCCGGTCGGCAGCACGTGGGCGGCGCCCCGGGTGGGTGCGCCGCTCGGCCCCGAGGGGATGTAGCGGCCGTCGAGCGCTGCGAGCGTGTTGGCGATCTCGGCCGGCGTCGCCCGCAGGCCGGGCACCAGCCGCTCGCAGATCCAGCGCTCGACCCGCTCGCCCGGGGCGAGGACGTCGGGCGGGTTCCGGGGACGGTCGTGATTGCCCGCCAACCACATCAGTCCCCAGAACGCATCCCAGTCGTCCGGGCCGGGGAGCGCAGGGACGGTCCAGCCCCGGTCGGCGAGGGCTTCGACCCGGGCCCGGCACTCGGCCTCGATCTTGTCGACCTCGTGGCGCCGGTCGGTGCCGGGGTCGAGCCCGAGGTCGGCGGCCACCACCGCCCGCAGGGCGGGGACCGACCCCTGGGGCAGCCGGGTGACGGCCAGCACCAGGTCGACCAGGGCCCCGCCCTCGGGGGGCCGCCCCAACACGTGGAGCCCGCCCCGGATCTGGGCGTCCTTCAGCGCGCACAGGTAGCCGTCGACGTGCAGCACCATGTCGTCGAACTCGCTGTCGTCGACGCCCTCCTCGAGCCCCAGGTCGCGGTGGATCTCGGCCTCGACCAGCACCTCCCACACCTGGTCCCGCAGCGCCGGGAGCTTGGCCGGGTCCATGGCCTGGGCGTTGGCGTAGGCGTCGAGCAGGCGCTCGATGCGGGCCAGGTCGTCGGTGGCCTCGGCCCGCGTCATGGGCGGGACCAGGTGGTCGATCACGACCGCGTGCGCCCGCCGCTTGGCCTGGGTGCCCTCGCCCGGGTCGTTGACCACGAACGGGTAGACGAGCGGCAGGTCGCCCAGCGCGGCGTCGGGATAGCAGGCGCCCGACAGGGCGTTGGCCTTGCCGGGCAGCCACTCCAGCGTGCCGTGCTTGCCCACGTGCACCACGGCGTCGGCGCCCCAGCCCTCGTCGAGCCACCGGTAGAAGGCCAGGTAGTGGTGCGGCGGCGGCACGTCCGGGGCGTGGTAGGCGCCGATGGGGTCGGACCCGAAGCCGCGGGGCGGCTGGATCGTGACCAGCACGCCGCCCAGGTCGAGGCCGGGGAACACGATCTCGCCGCCCGCGGGCCCTGGCACGACGTACACCTCGCCGGGCGCCACGCCCCAGATCGCCGTCACCTCGTCCTGGGCGGCGGGCGGCAGGGTGGCGAACCAGGCGGCGTAGGCCGCGCCCGGCATCCGCCCGGCACCCAGCGCGGCCTGCGCGGGTGTCAGCTCGGGCCGGTCGTAGGTCAGCCGGTCGGCCAGCTCGGCCATGAGCGCGTCGCCGTCGGCGGGGATGCGGTCGACCCGGTACCCCGCGTCGCGCAGGGCGTGCAGCAGGTCGACGACCGAGGCGGGGGTGTCGAGCCCGACGGCGTTGCCCAGCCGGCTGCGCTTGGTGGGATAGGCGGAGAGCACCAGGGCCACCCGCTTGTCGCCCGGCGGCGTCCGGCGGAGCCGGGCGTGGCGCAGGGCGAGGCGCGCCACCCTGGCCACCCGGCCGGGGTCGGTGCGGCTGGCGATCACCGGGGTGCCGAGGTCGCCGCCGTCGTCGACCTCCTCCTTGAAGGCGAACGCGGGGCCGATGATGCGCCCGTCGAACTCGGGGATGGCGATGCCCATCGCCACGTCGAGCGGCGGCAGCCCCGCCTCGTCGCCGGCCCACTCGTCTCGGGGCCGGTTGCACGACGGGGCCTGGACCACCGGAACGCCCAGCTCGGCGAGCTGGGGCACGCGCCAGTTGTCGTCGTCGCCGTCGCCGGCGTGCCCCATGGCGAGCACGGTGGTCACCAGGGCGTCGACGCCGTGGTCGCGCAGCAGCTCCAGCGCCTCGACCCGCCCCTCCGCGTCGGGCCGCAGCGAGTAGCACGACACCGGCAGGGCGTCGCCGCCCGCCGCCTCGATCGCCGCGCACAGGTCGGCGACGAACTGGGTGTTCCCGGCCACCCGGTGGGCCCGGTAGAAGACGACGCCCACCAGCGGGCGGGCGGGGTCGCGCCCGGTGCCGGGGACGCCGAGGCCGGCGCCGTCCCACACCTCGGTGAGCGGGAGCGGGGCCGGGGGCTCGAACCCGAAGCCGCCGAGCAGCACGGTGTCCGCCACGAACCGCAGCAGGTGCTCGACGTTGGCGGGGCCCCCGGCGGCGAGGTAGCGGTGAGCGTCGCGGGCGATGCCGGCGGGTACGGTCGACAGCCGGGTCAGCTCGGCGTCGGGCGCCGCCTCGCCCCCGAGCGCCACGAGCGGAACCCCGGCCGCCAGGCAGGCGGTGCGCAGCGCGTCGAACGGCTGCTCCCAGGCCCCCCGCCCGCCGAGCAGCCGGACCACGGCGGCGGTCACGCCGTCGAGCGGCGGCGGGCCGCCCAGCCGCGACGGGTGCCCGGCCCGCACCGGTGGGAAGCCGCCCGGGAGCCGGTGCTGGATCGACCGCAGCGCGAGCAACTCGGTGTCGGCGTTGGACAGGAACAGGATCATCTCGGTCGCCGATCTGGTGACGGATGTGGCTGACTCCCCACCAGATCCGTCACCGGAACGGGGGCGGCCTCGGCGATCAGGGTGGCGAGGCGGTCGAGGTCGAGGTGGCGCTCCAGCGCGTCGGCGATGCGGTCGAGCCGGGCCGTGCGGGCGGCGGCGAAGTCGACCCCGCCGGGGACCCAGCGCTTCCCGGCCCGGGCCGCGGCCCAGGCCAGCACCGCGGCCCGGAAGTCGTCCCGCTCGAACAGCCCGTGCAGGGTGGCGCCGCAGGCCGCCACCGGCGCCGGCGAGTGCCAGCCGAGCACCTCGCCGTCGTCGCCCACCAGCCACGGCGCCGCCGCCCCGGCGGCGGGCGTCACCCGGCCGTGGTGGATGCGGTAGCCGGCCACGGCCGCGCCGGCACCGGGCCCGGCGACCGCCCGCCCGGCCGGCCGGTCGAGCACCTTGTCGCCCCGGAACGAGGTGGCCACCGGTAGCCAGCCCAGCCCGGCGTCGGTCCCCGGCGGGCCCTCGACCCCGTCGGGGTCGTCGATGCGGCC
>DASSGC010000751.1:0-5958 GCA_035693765.1 Acidimicrobiales bacterium | reverse complement strand
GCACGTGCTGGGTGGTCGCGGGCTCGACGAGCTGGCCGCCCGGCTCGAGGAGCTGCGCCTGAAGATGGAGGCCAACCCGGGCGACGAGCGCCTGGTGGCCAAGTGGAGCCGGGCGCACGACCGGTTCGAGCACCAGGAGGGCTACGCCGCCGACTCCGAGGCCCGGCGCCTGCTCGCGGGGCTGGGCCTGCGCGCCGACCGGGCCGAGCGGCCCCTCGCCGTGCTGTCCGGCGGCGAGCGGCGGCGGGTGGAGCTGGCCCGCATCCTCTTCGCGGGCAGCGACCTGCTGCTGCTCGACGAGCCGACCAACCACCTCGACAACGACGCCCGCGAGTGGCTGCTCGACTTCCTGCGCAGCTACCGGGGAGCGCTCCTGGTCATCAGCCACGACCTGGAGCTCCTCGACGAGTCGATCACCCGGGTCCTCCACCTCGACCGGGCGGGCGAGGCCGACGTGGGCGACCTGACCGAGTACAAGGGCACCTACTCGCAGTACAAGGCCGCCCGGGCCCGCGACGAGGCCCGGCTGGCCAAGCTGGCCGCCCGCCAGCAGACCGAGATCGCCCGCCTCCAGACCCTCGTCGACCGGTGGGGCGCCAAGGCCAGCAAGGCCGCCTTCGCCAAGTCGCTGGAGACCCGCATCGACCGCATCCGCGCCGAGGGCGTGGAGGCACCGACCGCCCGGCGGGGCCTCCGGCTCCGCCTGCCCGACCCGCCGCCCTCCGGTCGCACCGCGCTCACCGTCACCGGGCTCACCAAGTCGTACGGCGGCGGGCCGCCCGTGTTCGACGACCTCGACTTCGAGATCGGCCGGGGCGAGCGGCTGCTCGTCCTCGGGCTCAACGGCGCGGGGAAGACCAGCCTGCTCCGCATCCTCGCCGGGGTCTCGGACCACGACCGCGGCGACATGACGTGGGGCTACCAGGCCAGCCCCGGCTACTACGCCCAGGAGCACGAGGGCATCCGGCGCGGCGCCTCGCTGCTCGAGCACATGGCCGAGGCGTCGCCGGGCATGCCCGAGCAGGGCCGGCGGCGGCTGCTCGGCATGTTCGGTCTGTCGGGCGACAAGGTCCACCAGGACGCCTCGACGCTGTCGGGCGGGGAGAAGACCAAGCTGGCCCTCTCGCTGCTGGTCGCCGGCCGGCACAACCTGCTGCTGCTCGACGAGCCGACCAACAACCTCGACCCGCCGTCGCGCGAGGCGGTCGCCGCCGCGCTCGCGAGCTGGGCCGGGACGATGGTGATCGTCAGCCACGACGCCGGGTTCGTGCGCGACCTCGCCCCCGACCGGGCGCTGCTCATGCCCGACGGCGAGGTCGACCACTGGTCCGACGACATGCTGGACCTCGTCGAGCTGGCTTGACCCCGGTTGTAGCGTCGCCCGGGTGGCCACCGAGGACGACGTCCGGCGGATCGCCCTGTCGCTGCCGGAGACGATCGAGAAGCCGTGGTACGGCACCCCGGGGTTCCGGGTGAAGGACAAGGGGTTCCTCAGGATCCGGGCGGAGGCCGAGGGCGGGCTGGTCGTGTTCGTGGCCGACGAGGGCGAGAAGGAGGCCCTGCTCGCCTCGGAACCCGGCAAGTTCTTCACGACGCCGCACTACGACGGCCACCCCATCGTGCTGGTCAACCTGCCGGCCATCGACGAGGACGAGCTGACGGAGCTGATCGCCGACTCGTGGCGCCTCAAGGCCCCCAAGCGGGTGCTGAAGGCCTACGAGGGCCAGCTCCCCGGCGACTGACCCGGTTCCGGTGACGCATCTGGTGGGGAGTCAACCAGATGCGTCACCAGATGAGCGCTCGGCGCTGTCGCGCAGCGACCAGCGGAGGATGTCGGCGTCGGCCCACGCGACCTCCGGCGCGGCGGTGGCGCGGCCGAGGGCGCGAAGGGCGTCGACCGTCATCGCCAGCGGCACGGCCGGCTGGGCGACCAGCCCGCCGACCAGCATGTCGACCGCGGCGTCGAGCTCGGCGGCCGGCACCACGCGGTGCAGGAAGCCCCACGCCGCGGCCTCCGCGGCGGGGACCCGCCGGCCGGTCATCACCAGGTCGCGGGTGCGGGACAGCCCGATCTCCCGGGCGAGCCGGGGCAGCCCCGCCCAGGTGAGCGGGATGCCGATGGCCACCTCGGGGATGGACAGGGCGACGTCGTCGGCGGCCACACGGAGGTCGCAGGCCGCCGCGAGCAGCGCCGCGCCGCCGATGACGTGACCCTGCAGCCGCGCCACGGTCACCTGGGGCAGGCGCTCGAGGTCGTCGAGCAGCCGCTGCCAGCGGCCGCTCGCCCGCCGCCGGGCCAGCGGGTCGTCCGGCAGCGGCACCCGCTCGGCCAGGTCGGCCCCTGCGGAGAAGGCCCGGCCCTCGCCCGCCAGCACCACGACGCGGACGTCGTCGCGGCCGGCCAGCATGTCGACCGCCGCCTGCAGGGCCACCCGCACGCCGTCGCTGAGCGCGTTGAGCTTGGCGGGACGGGCGAGGGTGACCCGGCAGACGCCGTGCTCCGGGTCGGCCTCGACCCGCACGAGCCGTTCGCCGTCGGCCATGCCCGGTGCCACGGGCGGCGAGCGTACTGCGCGCCGCCGCTCCCCGAACCGGGTCGGCACGATCGCGCCCACCGCGACGGAGCCGACCCGGTTCGGGGCCGCCGCCGATCGGGCGGGGACTGCCCCGCCGGGCGGCTACGGTCGGCGGCCGCATGGACGTCCACCTGGTCGACGGCACCTACGAGCTGTTCCGCTACCACTTCGCACCCAACAACCGCGACCCCCACCGGGGTGCCACCATCGGGGTGCTGTCCACGCTGCTCCAGATGGTCGACGAGGGCGCCACCCACATCGGGGTGGCCACCGACCACGTGATCGAGTCGTTCCGGAACGACCTGTGGCCCGGCTACAAGTCGTCGGCAGGCATGCCGCCCGAGCTGCTGGCCCAGTTCCCGCTGGTCGAGGCGGCCATGGAGGTTGCCGGGTTCACGGTCTGGCCCCAGGTGTCCCACGAGGCCGACGACGGCATGGCCGCGGCCGCCGCCATGGCCGCGGCCGACGAGCGGGTCGACCGGGTGATCATCTGCACGCCGGACAAGGACCTCGGGCAGTGCGTCGGCGGCAAGGTGGTCCAGCTCGACCGGCGCAAGGGCGTGATCTTCGACGCCGCGGGCGTCGAGGAGCGGCTCGGCGTCCCGCCCGCCTCGATCCCCGACCTGCTGGCCCTGGTGGGCGATTCGGCCGACGGCTTCCCCGGCCTCCCCGGGTGGGGGGCCAAGTCGGCGGCCGCCATCCTCCGCCGCTGGGGCCACCTGGAGGACATCCCGCCCGACCCGCTGCTGTGGGACGCCGGGGTGCGGGGGGCGGCCAAGCTCAACGCGGTGCTGCGGGACCAGTTCGAGCTGGCGCTGCTGTTCCGCCGCATCGCCACCGTCGAGACCGATGCCCCGGTGAGCGCCACGGTCGACGAGCTGCTGTGGACCGGACCGGCCGATCCCGAGGCGTTCGCCGGCCTGTGCGAGACGCTCGGCGCCCCCGGGCTGGTCGGCCGGGCGAAGCGGCTGGCGGCGACGCGGGCCTGACCGCCGCGCCCTCACTCGATCGGGTCGGTGAGCTCCAGCGCGGCCAGCTTGTCGGGGTTGACCACGGTGTGGAGCTCGGTGATCCGCCCGCCGGCAACGGTGATGGCCGACGCGGACACCGTCAGCTCCTCCCACAGCGCCACCGCCCCGTGCTGCCCGTTCAGTCGGCGCGGCTCCACCCGGACCCCGTACTCGGCGGCGCGGCGGGCCGTGTAGAGCAGCAGGCGCGCCACGCGGTCGGGCCCGACCACGGGCCGCCGAGCGGCCCGGCGCTCGGGGCCGCCGTCGCTGATGGCCACCACGTCGGGAGCGAGCAGTGCGACCACCCGGTCCGCGTCGCCGGCGACGAGCGCGGCGACGAGGTCCTCGGCCACCCGGTCGGCGTCCTCCGCGGTCGTGGTCGGGCGGTGCGCGTCCCGGACCCGGCGCCGGGCCCGGCTGGCGATCTGGCGGCAGGCGTCCGGGCTCCGGCCGACCACCGTGGCGATGTCGGCGGAGGGCACGCCGAACACGTCGGCCAGCACGAACACCACCCGCTCGACCGGTGACAGCGTCTCCAGCACGCGCAGGAAGCCGAAGGTGAGCGACTCGGCCATCTCCGCCAGGTGGGCGGGGTCGCCGGCCTCGCCCGCGGGACGGCCGACGGCCACCACCGGCTCGGGCAGCCACGGACCGACATAGGTCTCGCGCCGCCGCTGGGTGGCCCGCAACCGGTCGAGGGCGAGGCGCGACACCACGGTCGTCAGCCAGGCGGACGGCCGTTCGACCGAGCCGCCCTCCGCCCGCCGGACCCGCTCCCACGCCTCCTGCACCACGTCCTCGGCGTCGACGCGCGACCCGGTGATGCGGTAGGCGAGGCCGAGCAGCCGCGGCCGGTCGGCCACCAGGGCCTGCTCGACCCCGCCGCCCGCCGCGGTGTCAGTCACCGGCCACCTGCGTCAGCCCGCCCGCGGGCGCCCGGGTGGCCGCCGCCGCCCGCTCGGCGGCCAGGCGGCCGGCCGTCTCGCCGGTCGACAGCGCGGCGTCGGCCAGATGCCCGTCCGGGCCGAGCCAGTCGCCGGCCACGAACACGCCGTCCAGCCCGGTCCCGGCGGGGCCGGGCCGCCCGGCGAGGCCCCCGGTCGCCGGCGTGGGCAGGGCACCGAAGGTGACCATGCGGTGGCGGTAGCGGGACTCCTCCGCCCCGGCCGGGTCGATGCCCGCCAGCCGGGCGTGAGCCTCGAGGTCGGCGCGTGCCTCGCCGGGCGGCGGCGCCTCCCCGGCGTGGAGGTAGCGCAGACCGTGGACCACCGCGGCGCCGGGGGGCGCGAGCCGGGCCGGCGGGGCGTGGCAGATCAGGTACAGCGGCCGGTCGAGGCCGAGCAGCACCCGCACCGGCGGCGGTGCGGCCAGGCCCAGCTCCAGGCAGGCCGCGTGGACGGGGCCGGCCAGGCCCGCCCAGGCCGCCGGGCGCTCGGGCAGCAGGGCGGCCATGGCTTCGGGGGTGCCGGTGGCGAGGACGACCGCGCCCGCGAGGACCGTGCCGCCCTCGCCGTCCTGCCCGCCCGTCACCACCGTGACGCGCCGGCCCTCCGGCACCACCGACCGCGCCACGTCCCCGACCCGCTCGACCCCGGCCCGTGCCCCCGCGGCGGCCAGGCCGTCGAGCAGCGTCTGCCAGCCGCCGTCCAGGTATTCGACGTTGCCCCGCACGGCCAGGCCCACCTGGAGGGCGACCAGGTCGGCCGACACCGTGTCGAGGTCGGCGACGTACGTCGCCGTGCGGGCCAGCATCTCCACCACCTGGCGCTCGTCGCCGTCGAGCCCCAGGTCGTCGAACCAGGCGGCCGCCGTGCGGTCGGCCAGCTCCGCCGGGCGCCAGCGCGGCAGCCCGGCCAGGACGCGGCCCAGCCGCGCGACGCCGCGGGCGGACACGAGCCGGGTGCGGATCACCGAGACGGGGTCGAGCGGCAACCGGTCGACGACGTCACCCCGGCGTCCCCGACCGCCGACGATCGGCGGGCGCGAGCCCGACACCGTCACCCCCAGGCGCCCCAGCACGGGCCGGGCGGCGCCCCGGCGGTAGAGGGCGTGGGCACCCTTGTTGAACCGGAAGCGGCCGACCGTCTCGGTGGCGGCGCGGTTGGCGCCGGGATGGCCGTCGAGGAGCAGCACCGACCGGCCGGCTCGTGCGGCGGTCGCCGCCGCGGCGAAGCCGGCGAGACCGCCGCCGACCACCACCACGTCGACCTGCCGCGTGCCGTTCGTCGAACTGCGACCGTGACCCATGGGGACCTCCTCTGCGCCGTCACCCGTTGTGACGTCGCCGAGGCGAGGGTTGTGACAGGCCCGTCCGGACCCAGGCTATTGGGCCATGCGCGGACAGGTCAGGTCGCTTCCGGTCACCGTGCTGC
>DASSGC010000750.1:0-6973 GCA_035693765.1 Acidimicrobiales bacterium | reverse complement strand
GCATCGCCGAGCACCTCGGGCTCGATCGGGCCGAGGTACGGGCGCGCAACCTGATCGGGCCCGACGAGTTCCCCTACGACCTCCACATGACCTTCCAGGACGGGCGGCCGCTGATCTACGACTCGGGCGACTACCCGGCCGTGCTGGCCCGGCTGAAGGAGCTGGTCGGCTGGGACGGGTTCGCCGCCGAGCGGGCGGCCGCGGCGACGGAGGGCCGCCACCTCGGCATCGGCCTGGCCTGCTACGTCGAGGGCACGGGCGTCGGCCCCTACGAGGGCGGGCACGTGCACGTCGAGACCAATGGCCGGGTCATGGTGGCCACCGGGCTGACCTCGCAGGGCCAGGGGCACGAGACCGTCTTCGCCCAGATCGTGGCCGACGAGCTGGGGGTCGACGTCGCCGACGTCCACGTGACCACCGGTGACACCCGCCGGTTCCCCTACGCCGTCGGCACCTACGCCAGCCGGGCGGCGGTGACGAGCGGGAACGCGGTGGCGCTGGCCGCCCGGGCGGTGCGGGCCAAGGCCATCCGCATCGCCGCCGACGCCCTGGAGGCCGCCCCCGCCGATCTCGACATCGAGGGCGGTGTGGTGCACGTCCGGGGCACGCCGAGCCGGGGGATCCCGCTGTCGCAGGTGGCGGTGCTGTCGAACCCCCTGCGCTACTCGTTCTCGAAGGAGGCGCAGGCCGCCACCCCGTTCGCCTCGCCGGCCGACCCCGACGTCCCGCCGGTCGCCGACGACGACGAGCCGGGTCTCGAGGCCCGGGACTACTACTCGCCCATCCGCTCGACGTTCGCCTCGGGCATGCACGCGGCCGTGGTGGAGGTCGACCCCGACACCGGCACCGTCGACGTGGTGCGCTACGCGGTGGTGCACGACTGCGGTCCGCTGGTCAACCCGATGCTCGTCGAGGGTCAGATCCAGGGCGGGGTGGCGCAGGGGGTGGCGGGGGCCCTGCTGGAGCGGGTCGTCTACGACGCCGCCGGCAACCTCTGCAACGCCAACTTCATGGACTTCCTGATGCCGTACCTCAGCGAGGTGCCGACGCCGGCGATCGCCCACCTGGAGACCCCGTCGCCGCTCAACCCGCTGGGGATCAAGGGCGCGGGCGAGGCGGGGGTGATCCCCGGCTCGGCCTGCCTGGCCGCCGCCATCGAGGACGCGGTGGGCGTGCGCATCGACCGGATGCCCATCTCGCCGCCGGAGCTGTGGGCCGAGCTCGCCGGGCGGCAGGCCGAGCCGGCGGGTGGGGGAGGCGAGGCGTGAGGACGAGCTTCCCCGTGACCGCTCCGCCGGCGGCGTGGGCGGCGATCGCCGACCCCGGTCGGCTGGCCGCCGCGCTGCCGGGCTGCCGGTCGGTAACCCGCGACGAGGCCGCCGGCGAGGGCGCGCTCCGCGTGGTGGCCGAGGTGGCGGTGGCGTCGGTGCGGGGGCTGTGGGCCGGCACGGTCGTCCCCCTCGACGCCGACGCCGTCCGGGTGTCGGGCTCGGGCGCGCCGGGAACCGTCGACCTGGTGGTGCGCGCCGATCCCGACCGCACCGAGGTGACCGTCGAGGGCACGGTGGAGGGCGCCCTCGGCACGGTCGGCGCCGCCGTCCTGGCCGCCGCCGTCCGCCGCACGGCCCAGGGCATCCTCGCCTCGGCTGCCGCCTCGGCTGCCGCCTCGGCTGCGGGCTCGGCGTCCGCGCCCGCCCCGGTCGCCGGCGCCGCCCCCGTTGGCGAGCCGTCCGCTCCCGCCCGACCGGCCGGGCCCGGCGACGGACGCGACCTCGGCCCGAGCACGGCAGCGCCGTCGCCGCCCGGCCGCCGCCTCCTGGGTGGCGCCGTCGCGGTGGGCGGCGCGGCCGCCGCCGTCGTGGCCGGCCGCCGGTGGCTGCGCCGGGCCGGCGCGGCCGGACGGGATGCCCGGTGATCCCCTTCGTGGCCGCCGGCCTGCAGCTCGCACCCGCGCCCGGGCCGCTCACGCCGGCGAGCATCGGTGCGAACAGCGAGGCCGCCCTCGACCTGGCGCAGCGGTGCGTCACCGCCACGGGCGCGGCGCTCGTCGTGGCGCCGGAGACGGTCACCACCGGGTTCGCCCCGGGCGTCGCCGCCGCGCCGCTGTGGGATCTGCTGGGACCGATCCCCGGGCCGCTCACCGCGGGCGCCCAGACCCTCGCCGCCGAGCTCGGCGTGCTGATCGTGTGGCCGACCTACGAGGCCGGCGCCACGCGGGGCGTCGTGTACAACGCGGCTGCCGTCATCGGCCCCGACGGTGACGTGGTCGGCACCTACCGCAAGACCCACCTGTTCCCCGGCGAGCGGCAGTGGGCCACGCCGGGCGACGACGTGCTGGTGGTGCCCACCCCGCTCGGTCGGCTGGGCAGCGTGATCTGCTTCGACGGCGACTTCCCTGAGCTGGTGCGCATCGAGGCCGGGCTGGGTGCCGAGGTCGTCGTCCGGCCCTCGGCGTTCCTGCGGGCGGCCGACATCTGGGAGCTCACCACCCGGGCCCGCGCCTACGACAACCACGTGTACGTGGTGGCGCCCAACGCCGTGGGGGTCGACCCCGGCGGCTTCGTCTACTTCGGCAACTCCCTCATCGTCGGCCCCACCGGCGAGGTGCTGGCCCGGGGCACGAGCCAGCCGGGCTGGGTCTCGGCCACGATCGGGCTCGACCCCATGGCCACGATCAGCCCGGGATCGTCGGTCCCGCAGGGCTTCGATCACCTGGCCGAGCGCAACCTGGCGCTCTACCGCCGCCATCGCGACGTGCTGGAGACCGAGGCGTCGTCGCCCTTCCCGCTGCCGCCGCGGGAGGCGGGATGAGCGCGTACGCCCCCACCACCCGGCCCCTGCGGGTCGGGATCGACACGGGCGGGACGTTCACCGACGTCGTCGTGCTGGACGAGGCCACCGGCACCCGGACCATCACCAAGGCACCCTCGACCCCCGGCGACCACGCGGTCGGGTTCCTCACCGCCGCCGAGAAGGCGCTGGCCGCGGCGGGCGCCGGCTGGCCGGGCGTCGGGTCGGTGTTCCACGGCACGACCGTGGCCACCAACGCGCTGCTGCAGGGCGAGGTGGCGGGGCTCGGGTTCCTCACCACCGCCGGCTTCCGGCACCTGCTGGAGATCGGTCGCCAGAGCGTGCCCGACGGCTACGGCAACTCGTACTTCTGGGTGAAGCCCGATCGCATCGTGCCGCTCCACCTGGTGCGCGAGGTGCCGGAACGCCTCGACGCCGCCGGAGGCGTGCTGCGTCCCCTCGACGAGGCGGCCGTCGTCGCCCAGGCGGCGTGGTTCCGCGACCACGGCGTCACCGCGGTCGGCGTCTGCCTGCTGCACGCCTACGCCAACCCGGCGCACGAGCAGCGGGTGCGCGACCTGTTCGCCGCGGCCTACCCCGAGTGCTGGGTGTCGATCAGCTCCGACGTGCTGCGCGAGTACCGCGAGTACGAGCGGTCGGTGACCACGCTCGTCGACGCGTTCGTGAAGCCGTCGGTCGCCGCCTACGTCGAGCGCCTCGCCTCCCAGTTGGCCGAGCGAGCGGGCGCCGGCGTGCCGTTCTTCGTGATGAAGTCCAACGGGGGCGTGACGTCCGCCCGCCACATCGCCCGCAAGCCCATCACCACGGTGCTGTCGGGCCCCGCCGCCGGTGCGCTGGGCGCGGCCGCCGTCACCCACGCCGCAGGGTTCGACGACGTGGTGACCCTCGACGGTGGTGGCACCTCGACCGATGTCGCCGTCATCCGGTCCGGAGCGCCCTCGCTCACCACGGAGGCGACGGTCGGGCGCTTCCCGGCCAAGGTGCCGATGATCGACATCGTCACCGTCGGCGCCGGCGGCGGGTCGATCGCCTGGGTGTCGCCCGAGGGGACGCTGAAGGTCGGCCCCCGCTCGGCCGGGGCGGATCCCGGGCCGCTCTGCTACGGCCGGGGCGGCGCCGAGCCGACCCTCACGGACGCCGCCCTGATGCTCGGCCGCATCCCGCCGCACCTGCTCGGCGGCGAGATCCCGCTCGACGCGGCCGCGGCGCGGGCGGGCATCGAGGCCCTCGCCGCCCAGCTCGGCCTCGGCCCCGAGGCCTGCGCCGAGGGGATCCTCGAGATCTGGGCGTGGAACCAGGCCAACGCCATCCGCCAGGTGACCGTGCGCCGGGGGATCGACGTGCGCGACCTGGCACTGTGCGCCTTCGGTGGATCGGGCCCGCTGCAGGCCGCGCGGCTGCTCGACGTGCTCGGCCTCGCCGCCGCGATCGTCCCGCCCGACCCGGGCAACCTGTGCGCGTTCGGCCTGCTCACCGTCGACGTCCGCCTCGACGACGTGCGCACGTTCGTGGCCCGGCAGGCCGACCTCGACCTGGCCGCCCTGGGGGCCGTGTACGCGGAGCTCGAGGGCGACGCCGCGGCCGCGCTGGCCGCCGAGGGGTTCGATCCCGCCGCGCAGCGGTTCGTCCGGTCGGCCGACCTGCGCTACGACGGCCAGGCCTTCGAGGTCCGCGTCGACGTGCCGGCCGGTCCGGTCGACGCCGCGCTGGCGGCGGCCGTGCTCGGCAACTTCCACGACGAGCACGAGCGCCTCTACGGCTACTGCTACCGCGACCGGGCCACCCACGGCGTCGAGTGGGTCAACGTGCGGCTGACCGGCGTGGGCCCCCTCGACCCGCCGGCGCTGGCGCCCGCCGGGCCGGGCCGCGGTGACGTGGTCCCGACGGCGGTGCGGCCGGTGTACTTCGCCGGCGCCTGGCACGACACGCCGGTGGTGTGGCGGGGCCACCTCGGCGCCGGGGATCGCGTGGACGGTCCCGCGGTGATCGAGGAGTACGGCTCGACGGTGCCGGTGCCGCCCGGGGTGGAGGTCGAGGTCGACCGCCTCGGTGCCCTGGTGGTGACGCGCCGGGAGGCCGCGCCGTGACCGACGTCGACCCGGTGCTGCTCGAGATCGTCGAGGGGACCCTGGCCTCGATCGAGGCCGAGGTCGAGGACCAGATCGGCCGCACCTCCCGCTCGCCGATGATCCGCGATCAGCACGACTTCCGGGCGGGCATCCACGACCGGCGGCTGCGGAAGCTCACGGGCCGCTCGTACTCGGCGCTCGTGCACCCGGTGGTGCGTGACTTCCCGATCGCGACGATGCGGCCCGGCGACATCTACTTCCACAACGACGTCTACCTCTCGGAGGGCGGCATCGGGCACCTGCCCGACCTGTGCGTCACCGTGCCCGTGTTCCACGACGGCGACGTGGTGGCGTTCGTGCAGGCCTTCGGCCACCACGACGACATCGGCGGCTCCGTCCCCGGCTCGATGCCGTCGCACGCCACCTCGGTGTTCGAGGAGGGCCTGATGGTGCCGCCCGTGAAGCTCTACGACGGGGGCGTGCCCAACGCGGGCGTGCTGCGCATCCTGGCCCGGAACTCGCGCCTGCCGGACTCGATCGCCGGTGACCTCGACGCCGAGTGCTCGGCCTGCCTGATGGGCGCGGTCCGCGTGGCCGACCTGTTCGCCCGCTACGGCCGCCCGGCGGTCGAGGGCTGCTTCGACGCCGTGGTCGCCTCGTGCGCCGAGACCTTCCGCCGCGAGCTGCTGGCCAAGATCCCCGAGGGCTCCTGGACCTGGGAGGACTACGCCGAGCACGACGGCGTCGACGAGCCCCGGCTGCACGGCCAGCGCATCACGCTCACGAAGACGGCCGACCGGCTGGTGCTCGACCTTGCCGGCACCAGCCCGCAGGCCAAGGGCCCGATCAACCACGCCGGCGACTACGCCGACGGCAACTTCCTCAAGAAGTGGCTGGCGCCGATCCTGCGCAACCTGGCCGACACGCCCGAGCGGATGGCCCAGCTGGACGTGAACGAGGGCGTGGTCGAGCTGATCGACATCCGCTTCCCGCCGCCCGGCACGCTGGTGACGCCCGTGTTCCCCGCGCCCACCAACGCCCGCACCTTCGTGATCCTGCGGCTGCTCGGGGTGCTCGCCGGCGTGATCGCCAAGGCCGTCGACGGCTACATGCCGGCCGACCAGGAGACCATCCGCTACACGGGCATCTCCGGGCACGACGCCGAGGGCCGCTGGTACCTGAACCGCGAGATCCTCGGCGGCGGCTCGGGCGGCCGGTACTACGCCGACGGCAGCGACACCATCCACGTGGTGCCCGAGTCGCGCAACCTGCCGGTCGAGTTCGTGGAGACCCGGTTCCCGGTGCGGGTGGAGTCGCTGGGCCTGGCCACCGACTCGGGCGGCGCCGGGACCTTCCGGGGCGGCCTCGGCTACCGCAAGGAGATCCGGGCGCTGAACGACGCCAGCTTCATGTCGGTGGCCGACCGCTCGATCCTGTCGTGCTGGGGTGTGCGGGGTGGCCGGGCCGGCGCGCCCTTCCGGGTCACGATCGACCCGGGCGGGCCGGCCGAGCGGGTCATGCCCGGCCTGTGCGACGGGGAGCCGGTGGCCGCCGGGGAGGTGATCCGCATCGAGACGACGGGCGGCGGGGGCTGGGGCGACCCGCTCCAGCGCGAGCCTTGGCGGGTGGCCCTCGACGTGCGCCAGGGCAAGGTGAGCCCGGCGGCGGCCCGCGACGACTACGGCGTGGTGTTCGTGGGCGGCACCGACGACGATCCCGCGGTCGACGCGGCGGCGAGCGCCGAGGTGCGGGCCCGGATGGCGGCCGAGCGGGGCGAGCCGGCCATGTTCGACCGGGGGCCCGGCTACCGGCGCCTGTCCGGCGGCGCCGCCCGGGCCGAGGTCGACGTCGACGACTGAGGGGCCGGGCCCGTCACGGCGAGATGGACTGCACGGTGTAGCGCACCGTCTGCACCCGGATCTGGCCGTCGCGGAACACGAACGTGTCGATGCCGTCGTCGACGCGGCGACCCACGCCGTCGGCGACCGCGGACCACTCGAGGTAGAGGACGTCGTCGGCGAACACGCTGGACAGGTCCCAGGCGGCGTCGGGCACGTCCGCGAGCAACTGGGTGAAGACCTGCCTCGCCCCGT
>DASSGC010000749.1:0-4666 GCA_035693765.1 Acidimicrobiales bacterium | reverse complement strand
CGACGTCCCCCTGCTCGACGAGGCCCGGGCGGTGCTCGGCCCCAATCCCAAGAAGCGCCGCGACCAGACCGACGACGACATCCGCACCTACGGCAACATCGTCGTCGACGAGGCCCAGGACCTGTCCCCGATGCAGCTGCGCATGCTGGCGCGGCGCTCGCTCAACGGCTCGATGACCGTGGTCGGCGACATCGCCCAGGCCACCGGCGTGTGGGCGCACCAGGGCTGGGAGGGCATCCTCGAGCACCTGCCCCGGCGCCGGCCGTCCCGGCGGGCCGAGCTGACCATCGGCTACCGCATCCCCGGGCCGACCATGGAGCTGGCGGCCAGGGTGCTGGCGGTGGCGGCGCCCGAGCTCACCCCGCCCACCTCCGTGCGCCAGGCCTGCGACCGGCCCCTCATCGTGCGTGCCGAGGACGACCGCCTGCTGGCCCGGGTGGCCAAGGTGGCGGCGGCCGAGCGCGACGCCGTCCACCCGGGCAGCGTGGCGGTCATCACGCCCGCGACGCTGCTCGACGCCGTCGGCGACGCCCTCGACCGGGCCGGCATCGAGCACGGGCGGGCCGCCCGCAACGGGCTCGAGTCCCAGGTCACCCTGGTGCCGGTCAGCCTGGTCAAGGGCCTCGAGCTCGACGCCGCGGTGGTGGTCGAGCCGGCCGCCATCGTGGACGAGGAGGCTCAGGGCCTGCGGGCGCTCTACGTGGCCCTGACCCGGGCCACCAAGCGCCTGGCCATCGTCCACGCCCGGGACCTGCCCGAACCCCTGTCTGACTGACCGGCTGATGACCGTCGCAGTCGTGGGGGCCGGGCCCGCGGGCCTGGCCGCGGCCTGGCGGGCGGCCGAGGCGGGGCACGAGGTGGTCGTGCTCGAGCGGGCGCCCGCGGTGGGCGGCATGGCGGGGTCCTTCGAGGTGGCCGGGCTGCGGGTCGACCACGGCAGCCACCGGCTGCACCCGGCGACGCCGCCGCACGTCCTGGATGCCCTGCGGGGGCTGCTGGGCGACGACCTGCAGACCCGGCCCCGCAACGGTCGCATCCGGCTGCTCGACCGGTGGTTGGCGTTCCCCCTGCGGACGGGCGATCTGGCCCGCCGCACGCCACCGGCGTTCGCAGCCCGGGCGGCGTTCGACGCCGTGACCGGCCCCCTGCGGCGGGCGCGGGCGGACACGTTCGGGGAGGTGGTGCGGGCCGGGCTGGGGCCTGCGGTGCTCGACGCCTTCTACGCCCCGTACGCCCGCAAGCTGTGGGACGCCGAGCCCGCCGACCTGGCCGGCGAGCTGGCGCGCCGGCGGGTGAGCGCGTCGTCGCCGGCCGACATCGTGCGGCGCCTGGTGCGGGGTGCCCGCCCCCAGGGGCGCGTGTTCCTCTACCCGCGGCGCGGGTTCGGCGCCATCCCCGAGGCGCTGGCGGGCGCGGCGGTGGACGCGGGCGCCGACGTGCGGCTCGGCTGCGGGGTGACCGCCGTCGCACGCCGCGACGGCGGGAACGGGGCGCGCGGGGCGTGGTCGCTCACGCTCGACGGGGGCGGCACGCTCGACGCCGCGCAGGTGTGGTCGACCGCGCCGCTCCCGGCCCTGGCGGGGATGGTCGCGCCCGCGCCGCCGCCCGCGGCGGCCGCCGCGGCCGGGCGCCTCCGGCACCGGGCGATGGTGCTGCTGTACCTGGTGCTCGACCGGCCCCGCTGGACAGGGTTCGACGCCCACTACTTCCCCGGCCCGGAGGTGCTGGCGGCGCGGGTGTCGGAGCCCCGCAACTACCGCGACGACCCGGCCCAGCCCGGCGACGTGACCGTGCTGTGCGCCGAGATCGCCTGCTGGGAGGGCGACGCCGTCTGGACGGCGGCCGACGGCGACCTGGCCGCCCGGCTGGCCGGGGAGCTTGCGGCGGTGGGGCTGCCGGAGCCTGCGCCGGTGCACGTCGCCAGCCGCCGCCTCGCCCGCGTGTACCCGCAGTACCGCCCGGGCGTCGCCGCCGACCTGGCCGCCCTGGAGGCGTGGGCGGCGGGGCTCGGCGGTCTCGTCACCTTCGGCCGCCAGGGCCTGTTCACCCCGGACAACACCCATCACGCCCTGGCGATGGGCTGGGCCGCCGCCGCGGCGCTCGACGCCGGGGGCGGGTTCGCGGTCGACCGGTGGCGGGCGGCCCGGGACGGGTTCCGGGGGTTCGTCGTCGAGGACTGATGTGGAGGAGTGGCTGCCGCGCGGACTGACCGCGCGTGGCGTCAGCCCCGGTCTCAGACCTGGCCCAGCACCGCGGGGGCCGGCTGCCGCCGGCTCGACGACCGCAGCCGGCTCGACGACCGCAGCTCCATCCGCACGGCCGGCACGACGTGGCGGAGGTACGGGCCCAGGCGGACGAACGACCGGCCGTGCTGGCGGAACCGGTAGCTGATCGGCACCTCTGCGTAGCGGTAGCCCTTGGCCAGCAGGTCGAAGGTCAGCACCTGGGCGTAGTTGAAGTCGTGGATGACCTCGGCCTCCGCGGCGGCGGCGGCGGAGAGCGCCCGGTAGCCCGACTGGCCGTCGGTCAGGCCCCGCACACCCCAGCGGCGGGCGACCGCCCGCACCCCGAGCGTGAGCATCCGGTTGCCGAGCCAGCGCTGGGGGAGCATGGCGCGGCGCGCGCCGGCGAACCGCGACCCGACCACGTAGTCGGCCTCACCGGCGACGATCGGGCCGACGAGCGTGGCCAGCTCCTCCGGGGCGTACTCGCCGTCGGCGTCGAGGAAGGCGACGGCGGCCGCGCCGAGCTCCCCGGCCAGCGCCAGGCCCGTCCGCACCGCGGCCCCGAGCCCCCGGTTGTGCCCGTGGCTGCAGACGAGCGCGCCGGCCCGCCGGGCGACCTCGGCGGTGCGGTCGGTCGAGCCGTCGTCGACGACCGCCACCACGACGGGGTGGCCGAGGACGTGGCGGGGGGCACGGGCGACCACCTGGCCGACGGTCGCCTCCTCGTCGTGGGCGGGCAGGAACATCAGCACGGGGGAGGACATCGTTAGGCATTCTTCATGCTCGATGGCCAGCTTGGCTAGCCTGCGGCGCATGAGCCCCGATGACGCCGTGCCGGAGTCGTGACGGCCGGTGGGCCGCGCGCCGGCCCGGCGAGCCTGCTCCGGCGTGGGACGCGGGAGGTCGGCGGCCACCCGGGCGGACCCGCCCCGGTCCCGGCGCGCGCCGGCGGTCCCGACCCCGGCGTCGCCCCCGGGGTGCCCGGGGCCCTCGCCGGTTCCCCGCCGCCGGGCCGCGGCCGGCACCCGGTGCGGGTCGCGGTGGCCGTCGGGGTCGTGGTGGCCGCGTGGGCCGTGCTCGCCCTCCCGGCCCGGGCCACCTGGGGCGCCCGCACCACGGCCGACGAGCCCCAGTACCTGCTGTCCGCGCTCAGCCTGGGCGAGGACGGCGACCTGACCATCGGCGACGAGCTGGCGGCCCGCCGCTACGCCCCCTTCCACGAGGTGCTCCTGCCGCCGCAGACGCAGGTGCTGCCCGACGGCCGGGAGGTCAGCCCGCACGACCCCCTGCTCCCCGCCCTGCTGGCCGCCCCGATGGGCCTCGGCGGCTGGGCGGCCGCCAAGGGCACGCTGGCAGTGCTGGGCGGGGTGCTGTCCGCGCTCCTGGTGTGGACGGCCCACCGCCGGTTCGCCGTGCCCCTCGGCGTCGCGGCGGTCACCGTGCTCGCCTTCGGGGTCACGCCGCCGCTCACCGCCTACGCCACCCAGGTCTACCCGGAGCTGCCGGCCGCCGTGGCCGTCACGGTGGCGATCGCCACGCTGGCGGGGCGGCGGCGCCCGGCCGACCTGGCCGGCTTCGCCGGGGCCACCGTGGCGTTGCCGTGGCTGGGCGTGAAGTACGTGCCGGTGGCCGGCGCGCTGGTGGCCGTCGCCGTCTGGCTGCTGGTGGGCGAGCGGCGGCGCCGGGCGGCAGCGGCGCTGGTGGCCGGGCTCGCAGTGGCCGGCCTGGCCTACCTCGTCGTCCACCGGATCGTCTACGGCGGCTGGACCGTCTATGCGGCGGGCGACCACTTCAGCGGGGGCGAGCTCACGGTGATGGGCGACCGTCCCGACCGTCTCGGCCGGTCCCGGCGGCTGACCGGGCTCCTGCTCGACCGGGGCTTCGGCCTGGCGGCGTGGATGCCCGGCTACCTGCTGGCGGTGCCGGCCCTGGCGGTGGTGGTGCGCCGCCGCCCCCCGGGCTGGTCCCTGCTGCTGGCGCCGCTGGCGGCCGGGTGGGCGACCGCCACGTGGGTCGCGCTCACGATGCACGGCTGGTGGTGGCCGGGTCGCCAGGTGGTGGTGGCGGCGCCGTGCCTGGTGCTGGCGGTGGCGTGGTGGGCGGGCCGGGCGCGGGCCGTCCGGCCGCTGGTGGCGGCGGCCGGGGCGTGGGGGGCGGCCATGTGGGTCTGGCTGGTGGTCGAGGTGCTCCGCCGGCAGCGGACGCTCGTCGTCGACTTCGAGGGCACCCGCGACCCGCTGTACCGGGCCTGGCACGCGTCGCTGCCCGACTACCGCACCCCGCACCTGCGTGACTGGGTGGCGCAGGCGGTGTGGCTCGCCGTGCTGGGGGGTGCGGTGCTGGTCGCGCTCAGGTGGCCCCGGCGGTCGCCTTCGCCTGGTCGCCCGCACTGACGAGGATCCGGGTGGCGGCGAACGACCCGATGCCCACGTGGCGACCGT
>DASSGC010000748.1:0-4034 GCA_035693765.1 Acidimicrobiales bacterium | reverse complement strand
CATGCCGCCCGTGCTCCTCGCCGACCCTCCCGTCGCCGACCTCGCCGACCACCGGTCGCGGGGCGGCCTCGACGGCCTCCGCCGGGCCCGTGAGCTCGGGCCCGGCGCCACCATCCAGGAGATGATCCTGTCGGGCCTGCGTGGGCGGGGCGGGGGCGGCTTCCCGACCGGGCGCAAGTGGCAGTCGGTGCGCGACGCCGCCGGGGCCGGCGTGTCCGGCGCCGAGCGGACCTTCGTGGTGTGCAACGCCGCGGAGGGCGAGCCGGCCACGTTCAAGGACCGGGCCATCCTCCGGGCCGACCCCTACTCGGTGGTCGAGGGCCTGGCCATCGCCGCGTTCGCCGTCGGTGCCGAGCGGGCCTTCATCGGCACGAAGGAGCGGTTCGTCCCGGAGAGCGACCGCCTCGCGAGCGCCATCGACGAGATGGCGGCGGCGGGCGTGCTCGGCGACCTCCAGGTCCAGGTCGTGCTGGGCCCGGACGCCTACCTGTTCGGGGAGGAGACGGGCCTGCTCCAGGTGATCGAGGGCGAGTCGCCCCTGCCCCGCAACGTGCCGCCCTACGTCGAGGGGCTCTTCGCCACCGTGCCCGGCAGCGGCTGGAGCGCCGGCGCCGGCGGGGTCGTGGCCACCGAGTTCGCCGCGGCCAACCCGACCGTGGTGAACAACGTCGAGACCCTCGCCATGGCCGCCCACGTGCTGGCACGCGGCCCGGAGTGGCACCGGTCGCTCGGCACCGCCGCCTCCCCCGGGGTGGTGGTGGCCACGGTGGTCGGCGACGTCGTCCGTCCCGGCGTGGGCGAGGTCGAGCTGGGCACGCCGCTGGGCGAGGTGATCGAGCGGATCGGCGGCGGCGTGCGGCCGGGCCGCACCGTCAAGGCCGTGGTGCCGGGGGTCGCCAACCCGGTGCTGACCGGCGACCTGCTCGGCGTGCCGTGCAGCTACGAGGGGCTGGAAGCCGCGGGCTCGGGCATGGGGGCCGCCGGCTTCCTGGTGCTCGACGACACGGCGTCGATGATCGAGGTGGCACGGGTGCTGTCGCGGTTCCTCTACGTCGAGTCGTGCGGCCAGTGCCCCGCCTGCAAGCTCGGGTGCGGCGCCGTGACCGACGGGCTCGACCGGTTGGCGTCCGGCGAGGCGGTGCCCGAGGACGTCGAGACCATCGCCTACCGCCTGGCCACGGTCACCGACGGCAACCGGTGCTACCTGCCCGTCCAGGAGCAGCGGGTGATCGGCAGCATCATCACGGCGTTCGCCGACGAGGTGAACACGGCCCTCGACGGCACGCCCCGGCCCGAGCGGGGCGAGCGCGTGGCCAAGCTGGTCGAGCTGTCGGGCGGCGTCGCGACCTACGACACCCGCCAGGCCCACAAGCGGCCCGACTGGACCTACGACGACGGCGGCCCCCCGACCTGACCTCAGCCGTCTGGTCTCGGCCGTCCGACCTCGGCCGTCGGGGGAGCAGCGACCGCCGTGCGGTCAGGCGCGGGCGCGGCGGGCGGCCGACATGCGGCGGGCGGCCGGGACCGCGGCGAGGAGTGCCCGGGCCTTGTTGTGGCACTCCAGGTCCTCGTGCTCGGGCACCGAGTCGGCCACGATGCCGGCACCGGCCTGGACCGACGCCCGGCCCACGTCGTCGACCACCATCGTGCGGATCGCGATGGCCGTGTCGATGTTGCCCGAGAAGTCGAGGTAGCCGACGACGCCGGCGTAGGGCCCGCGCTTGGTCGGCTCGAGGTCGTCGATGATCTGCATGGCCCGCACCTTGGGCGCCCCCGACACCGTGCCCGCCGGCAACGTCGCCCGCAGCACGTCGACCGCCGTGCGGCCCTCGGCCAGCTCGCCCGACACCTGCGAGGTGAGGTGCATGACGTGGCTGTAGCGCTCGAGGGTCAGGTACTCGTCGACCTGCTCGGTGCCGAACCGCACCACCCGGCCCACGTCGTTGCGGGCCAGGTCGACCAGCATCACGTGCTCGGCGATCTCCTTCGGGTGCTCCCGCAGCTCGCCCGCCAGGCGGGCGTCGTCCTCGTCGGTGAGGCCGCGCCGGCGGGTGCCGG
Source organism: Acidimicrobiales bacterium (assembly GCA_035693765.1). Lineage (GTDB taxonomy): Bacteria > Actinomycetota > Acidimicrobiia > Acidimicrobiales > VFJN01 > ZC4RG19. The sequence continues at coordinate 1,976 of DASSGC010000748.1, read as the reverse complement.
CGATCGGCCGGGAGATCACCTTGCCGTCGATCAGCCGCACCAGCGGCTCGGGCGAGGCGCCCACGAGCGTCAACCCCGGCTGGCGGACGAAGTACATGTACGGGCTCGGGTTCACCTGGCGCAGCACGCGGTACACGTCGAACGGGTCGGCGTCGAGGTCGAAGTCGAAGCGCTGCGACAGCACGACCTGGAAGATGTCGCCGGCCAGGATGTGCTCGCGGGCCACCTCGACCGCCCGCCCGTACAGGTCGCTGCCCATCGTCGACCGCACCGCGGGCAGGTCCTCGTCGGGATCGGGCGGATCGACCAGCAGCTCGTCGACCGGCCGGGCGCCGTCGGCGGCCAGCTCGGCGAGCCGGCCGACCGCCGCCCGGTACAGCTCGTCGAGGTCGTCGGGGCCCGCGCCCGCCGGCACCAGCACGTTCTCGATGAGGACCACCCGCTGGCGCCAGTGGTCGTAGGCGGCGAGCTCGCCGATCACCGACACCACGGCGTCGGCGTGCCCCTGGTCGTCCTTGGGCACGTCGGGCAGGTGCTCGACCTCGCGCACGACGTCGTAGCCCAGGTAGCCGAGCACCCCGCCGTGCAGCGGCGGCAGGTCGGCGAGCGCCGGGGCATGCCACTCGCCGAGCAGCGCCTCCAGCGCGGCGAGGATGCCCCGGTCGCGGGGCACGGTCTCGGGCACGTCCCCCGTCACCGCGACGTCGAGGCCCCGGGCGGTGAGCGTGGCCAGCGGCTTGCGGCCGACGAACGACCAGCGGCTCCAGCGGGCCTCGCCGTGCTCGACCGACTCCAGCAGGAAGCCGGTCTCGTCCCCCACCAGGCGGGTGAAGGCGGCGACCGGGGTGGTGAGGTCGGCCAGCAGCTCGCGCCACACGGGGATCACCGTGTGGGTGCTGGCCAGGCTCCGGAACTCGTCGAGCGTCGGCCGGATCACGTGCGGGACGCGCTCAGCCGTCGTCGGGCCCGAAGGCCCGGAAGAAGCAGGAGCGGTTGCCGGTGTGGCAGGCGCCGCCACCCTGCTGGTCGACGACGAAGAGCAGCGTGTCGCCGTCGCAGTCGTAGTGGGCCGACCGCACGGTCTGGACCTCGCCCGACGTCTCGCCCTTGCGCCAGACCTCCCGGCGGCTCCGGCTCCAGAACACCGTTCGCCCCTCGGCCAGCGTGAGCCGCAGGGTGTCCTCCGTCATCCACGCCATCATGAGCACCTGGCCGCTCTCGGCGTCCTGGACGATGGCGGGGACCAGGCCGTCGGCGTTGTAGCTGACCTGGGCGAGCTGCTCGTCGGTGACGGCGATGGCCGGGGCCGCGGTGGGCGGGGCGGAGGGGGTCGAGGTCGTGCCGGGCACCCTGCCATGCTACGGCCGGTCGCCACCGGGACCGAATCGAGTTACCCCGGCGGCCCACGCCGCGCCCCGCGCTCCGGGCTACGGTGCCGAGACTCGTGGAGCCGGCCCGCATACTGCGCTACCTGGCGGACGTGGCGGCGGCGCCAGCGTCCGACCGGCATCCCCTGCTGCCCCCCGGCGGCGGCCCCGAGCTGCTCGACGTCACCCGCACCGGCCAGGCGCCGCAGTGGCTCGGCACGACGATCACCCTGCCGCTCGGCTCCGCCCTCGACCGGTCCGGCAGCGGCATCTCCAGGGTCCGGGCCACGTCCGCGTTGCGCGAGATGGCCGCGCTCGACGCGTTGCAGGCCGCCGAGCACATCCTCCGCGTCGGCTGGATCACCATCGCCGGCACGGTGACCGTCGAGGGCCGCACGGTCACCTGCTGCTTCCCCCTGCTCTCCCAGCCGGTTCGCCTGGGTGGGGGCCTGGTCGGCGGGCTCACCCTGCTGCCCGCCGGCTCCCCCGAGCTCACCCCGCTCGTCACCGACCCCGAGGTGGCCGCACGGCTGGAGGCCGGCGCCCAGTACGGCGGCGGCGCGCTCGACCCGCAGGGCGGCGGGGGCGAGCCCACGGCCGCGCTCCTCG
>DASSGC010000747.1:0-5617 GCA_035693765.1 Acidimicrobiales bacterium | reverse complement strand
TGCCAGTGGAACGCGAAGCGGTCCTTGTCGGTGATCCACTCCTCGTTGACCAGCGGGTCCTCGCCCGACAGGCGCCGCAGCACCACGCCGCGACGGTGGTCGACGCGGATCGCGGACCCGCACGCGTCGTGCTCGCCCACGCCCGGGGTCGAGACCAGGTCGAAGGGCCGCGACCGGAACCGGTACGCGGCGCCCGTCAACGCGCCCACCGGGCAGATCTGCACGGTGTTGCCGCTGAAGTAGGACGAGAACGGCTCGTCCGGGAAGGTGTTGATCTCGGTGTCGTTGCCGCGGTTGATGAAGTGGATGAGCGGATCGCCCGCCACCTCCTTGGCGAACCGCGTGCAGCGGTCGCAGAGGATGCAGCGCTCCCGGTCGAGGAAGACCAGGTCGCTGATCGGGATCGGCTTCTCGAAGTGCCGCTTCTCCTCGATCATCCGCGACTCGCCCGGGCCGTAGGCCAGCGTCTGGTCCTGGAGCGGGCACTCGCCGCCCTTGTCGCACACCGGGCAGTCGAGCGGGTGGTTGGCCAGCAGGAACTCGAGCACGCCCTCCTGCGCCTTGCGGGTCACGGGCGACTCGGTGGCGACGGACATGCCGTCGGCGCACTCGATCATGCACGACGGCTGGAGCGCCGGCCCGCGGCCGGTGTCGATCTCGACGATGCACATGCGGCACATGCCCACCGAGGGCATGCGCGAGTGGTAGCAGAACCGCGGGATGTAGACGCCGTTGCGCTCGGCGGCGTCGATGACCAGCTCCCCCTTGGCAGCCTCGATGGTCCTGCCGTCGACCGTGATGCTCACGGTGGACGGCGCAGTGGTGTCGGTCACTGGTTCGCAACCCCGACGGTCGGAGGAGTCGAAAGATAGGCCTTGCCGTTGACGGGCACCGTGATCTCGCTCTCGCCGCCGCAGCACGCGAAGAACTCGTCGCGGAAGCGGAGCACCGCGGATGCGATGGGCGACACGGCGGACGGCCCGAGCGGGCAGATGGTGGTCTGCTTCGGCGGCCAGGTGATCGACGGGCTGATGTTGTCGCAGATGTCGAGCAGCTTGTTGACGTCGCTCCGCCGGCCGTGGCCGTCCAGCATGCGGCGCAGGATCTTCTCCAGCCACGACGTGCCCTCGCGGCACGGGGTGCACTTGCCGCACGACTCGCGGGCGAAGAAGCGCACCACCCGCCATGCCGCCTTCACGGCGTCGGTGGTCTCGTCCATCACCACGATGGCGCCCGAGCCGAGCATCGACCCGGCCGCGCCGACCGCGCCGACCTCCAGCGGCAGGTCGAGGTGCTCCTCGAAGAACCAGGGCGCCGACGCCCCGCCGGGGATGTAGGCCTTGATCCGGTTGCCGTGGAGGATGCCGCCGGCGTACTGGTCGCCGTAGATGATGTCGCGGAAGGTCGTCACGCCGAACTCGACCTCGAACACCCCGGGCGTGTTGACGTGCCCCGACACCGCGAACAGCCGGGTGCCCTTGGAGTTGGCGTCGCCCAGGTCGGCGAAGGCCGCGCCGCCCTCGCGCACGATCCACGGCAGGTTCGACAGGGTCTCCACGTTGTTGACCACGGTGGGCTGCATGTACAGGCCCTTGGCCGCCGGGAAGTAGGGCGGCTTCAGGCGGGGCATGCCCCGGTTGCCCTCCAGCGACTCGATGAGCGCGGTCTCCTCGCCCACGATGTAGGCGCCGGCGCCCCAGTGCAGGACGATGTCGACCGAGTAGTCGCTGCCGAGGATGCTCCGGCCGACGTAGCCGGCCTCGTAGGCGTCGTTCAGTGCCTGGGCCAGCCGCTCCTGGGCGAGCGCCATCTCGCCCCGAACGTAGAGGAAGGCCTGGCCGACGCCGATGGCGTAGCAGGCGATGAGCATCCCCTCGATGAGCTGGTGGGGGTCGCGCTCCATCAGGATGCGGTCCTTGTAGGTGCCCGGCTCGGACTCGTCGCCGTTCACCACCAGGTAGCGGGGGAACACGCCCGGCGGGCAGAAGCCCCACTTCACGCCGGCGGGGAACCCGGCCCCGCCGCGGCCCAGCAGCGTGGCCGCCTTGACGTCCTCGGCCACCTGGGCCGGCGTCATGGTCAGCGCCTTGCGCAGCCCGTCGTAGCCGCCCGTGTCGAGGTAGCGCTCGAGGGTGAAGCCGTCGGCGAGGTCCCACCGCGACGTGAGGATGCGGGGGATCTCGCGGTCGCTGCGCTCGCTCACGGCTGCGGCTCTTTCGTCTCGTTGTTGCGCGCCAGCCACGGCGGCTCGACGTTGACGTCGGGCGGGGCCACGCCGGCCCGACGGTCGTCGGGGACCTGCTGCCGCACCCGGCTGAGGGTGCCGTGCCGGGGCACCTCGTGCGCCCGCTTGCCGGCCCGCAGGTCGTCGATCAGCTCGTCGGCCTGGTCGTGGGTGATGCGGTGGAAGTAGCGGTAGTTCACCTGCAGGCACGGGGCCTCGGTGCAGGCCGCGATGCACTCGACGTCCTCGAGCGTGAACTTCCCGTCGGTGGTCGTGCTGCCCGCCTTGACGCCGAGCCGGCGCTCGAGGTGCTCCAGCAGCTCCTCGCCGCCCCGCAGCAGGCACGAGATGTTGGTGCACACGTTGACGACGTAGTCGCCGACCGGCTCGCGCTTGAACATCTCGTAGAACGACGCCGTGCCGAGCACCTCGGCCGGGGTCACGCCGATCAGCTCGGCGATGTGCTCCATCGCCTCCTCGGTCAGGTGGCCGTTCTGCTCCTGGGCCAGGTGCAGCAGCGGGATCAGCGCGGACTTCCGCACCGGGTAGCGACCGATGATCTCGTCGGCCAGCGCGGTGTTCTCGGCGGTGAACCTAGACACGGGGGGTTCCACCCCCCGTGCTCCCCCCGCGGCCCGCACCCGGCGCGGAGCCTGCGCGTCGTCCCGGCAGAGCGCGTCCATGGCGAACATCGCGCGATCGACCGTCGGACAGACGGGCGAAGCCCGGCTGTGAAGTCATCGGTCGACCTCGCCCATGATCGGGTCCACCGAGGAGATCACGGCGACCGCGTCGGCGATGAGTCCGCCTCTCAGCATGTGGGGCATGGTCTGCAGGTTCACGAAGGACGGTCCCCGGATGTGCATGCGGTAGGGCTTGGCGCTGCCGTCGCTCACCAGGTAGCAGCCCAGCTCGCCCCGCGGGCTCTCGACGGCGCGGTAGACCTCGCCCTCGGGGACCTTGAACCCCTCGGTGAAGATCTTGAAGTGGTGGATCAGGGCCTCCATCGACTCGTCGATGCGGCCCCGCGGCGGCGGGGTGACCTTGCGGTCCTGGATGCGGTAGTCGCCCGGGGGCATCTGCTCCAGGATCTGGCGGACGATCGCCATCGACTCGCGCACCTCGTTGAGGCGGATGGCGTAGCGGTCGAAGCAGTCGCCGTAGCTGCCGACCACGACCCCGAACTCGACCTTGTCGTAGTACAGGTACGGCGTCGTCTTGCGCAGGTCCCAGGGCACGCCGGTCGACCGGAGGATCGGCCCGGTCGTCCCGAGCGCGAGCGCCTCGTCCGCGGTGATGACGCCGACGCCCTGCAGCCGCTCCCGCCAGATGGGCTGGCCGGTCATCAGCACCTCGTACTCCGCCAGCCGCGGCTCGACCAGGTCGAGCACCCGCAGCGTGGCGTCGCGCCAGCCGTCGGGCAGGTCGGCGGCCACGCCGCCGGGGCGGATGAAGTTGTGGTTCATCCGCAGGCCGGTGATCATCTCCAGCAGCCGCAGCGTCTCCTCGCGCTCGCGCCAGCCGTAGATCATCATCGACACGGCGCCCAGGTCCAGGCCGTTGGTGGCGAGGAACAGCAGGTGCGACGACATGCGGTTCAGCTCGCACAGCAGCATGCGGATCCACTGGGCCCGGGCCGGGATGTCCTCGTCGATGCCGAGCAGGGTCTCGGTGGCCAGCGAGAACACCAGCTCGTTGAAGAGCGGCGCCGCGTAGTCCATCCGGGTGACGTTGGTGGGGCCCTGGAGGTAGGTGAGCGTCTCGCCCGTCTTCTCCATGCCGGTGTGCAGGTAGCCGATGATCGGCTTGGTCCGCATCACCGTCTCGCCCTGGAGCTCCAGCATGAGCCGCAGCACGCCGTGCGTCGACGGGTGCTGGGGGCCCATGTTGAGGATCATCGTCTGGTCCTCGTCGGACGGTGCCTGGTCGGTCAGCGCGGCGGCGTCGGCCTCCGACAGGCGGAGCACGGCCCCCAGCTCGCGCAGCAGCTCCTCGGCGGTGGCGCCCTTGCGGGGGCCCATCTCCTGGAGGCCCTCGCCGGTACGGGAGAGATCAGTCGCTGTCATGGGTCACGCGCTCCGTCACCGGGCGTTCTGAACGCCCTTGAACTGGACAGGGATGGCGCCCACCGGGTTGTCCTTGCGCAGAGGATGGCCGTCCCAGTCCTCCGGCATGAGGATGCGGGTGAGGTCGGGATGGCCGGTGAAGGCGATGCCGAACATGTCGAACACCTCACGCTCCAGCGCCTCGGTGCCCGGATGCACGTCGAACAGCGAGGGGCACGCCGGGTCGTCGGCCGGCACCTGCACCCGCAGGCGCAGGCGCTCGCCGGTGGCGTGCGACAGCAGGCCGACCACCACCTCGAAGCGGCCGGGGACGATGCCCTCGGGCAGGTCGCGGGTGCCGCCGTGGGCGACGTAGTCGACGGCCGTGACGTCGACGCACACCCGGAAGCCCTCGTCGTCGCGCAGGTCGCGCACCAGGTCGACGAGCCGCTCCCGGCTCGGGTGCAGCACCGTCTGGCCGCGGCTCGCCGTCACCGGCACGCCGTACCGGGTCTCCGGCTCGGACGGTGCGGCCGGCTCGGCGCCGGCGACGTCGGCGCCGGCGGATGTGTCGGACACGGTCAGCGGCCTCCGCCGGTGGCGACGGCGGGCTCCCGCACGCCGTCTCGCTGCTCGATCACCAGACCGGCCCCGGCGCCCGTCTGCTCACGACGTCGCAGCAGCTCACCCGACTCGATGCTGTCGCGCAGCGTCTCGATGGCGTGGATCAGCGTCTCGGGGCCCGGCGGGCAGCCCGGGGCGTAGACGTCGACCGGCACGATCTGGTCGACGCCCTGCACCAGCGCGTAGTTGTTGAACATCCCGCCGCTGCTGGCGCACACGCCCATGGAGATGACCCACTTGGGCTCCATCATCTGGTCGTGGATCTGGCGGAGCACCGGCGCCATCTTCTGCGAGACCCGCCCGGCCACGATCATGATGTCGGCCTGGCGGGGCGAGGCCCGGAACACCTCCATGCCGAACCGGGCCAGGTCGTAGTGGGCCCCGCCCGCGCCCATCATCTCGAGCGCGCAGCAGGCCAGCCCGAACGTGACGGGCCACGACGACTTGGCCCGCGACCACTGGATCAGACCTTCGAGCTTGCCTGTCAGGAAGTTGTGGTCGAGGCCCTCGAAGCCCTCGGAGACATCCCAACCCATCAGACGGTCACCTCCTCCGGGTGGGCTGCCTCGCCCTCCCGGGCGTCGTCCTCACGGCCTTCGAGGCCTACCCGGCGGATGGTCGTCTGACTCGTGCGCTCGACCGAGACCATGGGCGACTGCCGGCGCGCCCGGCCGAGCGGCCCCCAGTCGAGCGCGCCGTTGCTGATGAGGTAGACGAAGCTGAC
>DASSGC010000746.1:0-3854 GCA_035693765.1 Acidimicrobiales bacterium | reverse complement strand
GGCCCACGACGGCGTCACGGCGCTGAGGCTCGCGGCTGACGGCAAGCCGGACGTCGTGGTGCTCGACCTCGGTCTGCCGGACATGGACGGCACCGACGTCATCGCGGGCCTGCGCGGCTGGACCACTCTGCCGATCATCGTCCTCTCCGCCCGCACCGACTCGACCGACAAGGTCGACGCCCTGGACGCAGGCGCCGACGACTACGTCACCAAGCCGTTCGGCATGGACGAGCTGTTCGCCCGCCTGCGCGCCGCGCTGCGCCGGGTGGCGCCGGCGGACGAGGCGGCCGTCGTCACCACCCCGGACTTCACGGTCGACCTGGCCGCCAAGACCGTGACGCGCGACGGGCAGGAGATCCGCCTGACCCCGACCGAGTGGGGCATCGTCGAGCAGTTGGTCCGCCACCGGGACAAGCTCGTCACCCAGCGCCAGATCCTCCAGGAGGTGTGGGGGCCCCAGTACGGCGACGAGACCAACTACCTGCGGGTCCACATGGCCCACATCCGCCGCAAGCTCGAGCCGGAGCACGGCCGCCCCCGCTACTTCGTCACCGAGCCCGGCATGGGCTACCGCTTCCAGGTCCCCGGACCGTCGACGCCGGCGCCGGAGGCACCGCAGGCGGGCGACGCCTGAGGGCGTCATGTGGCCGGAGACCCGCCGTGACGGCAGTAGGGTGCCGTCCATGAGCACCGAGGACCTCGAACGCTACGAGGCCGACATCGAGCTCAAGCTCTACAAGGAGTACAAGGACGTCAGCCCGATGTTCTCGTACGTCGTCGAGACCGAGCGCCGGTTCTACCTCGCCAACGAGGTCCGCCAGACCGTCCGTGACGCCGGTGGTCGCACCTACGTCGAGCTCCAGCTCGACGACGCCTGGGTGTGGGACATGTACCGCACCAGCCGCTTCGTCCAGAGCGTCCGCATCGTCACGTTCAAGGACGTCAACATCGAGGAGCTCCCGACCAAGGAGTCGTGATGTCGGGCGCACGCCGGCTGGGGGCCCGGGGCGAGCAGCTCGCGGCCGACTGGTACGCCGCCCGGGGGTACCGGCTGGTCGCGCGCAACTGGCGGTGCCGTGAGGGCGAGCTCGACCTCGTCGTGGCCCGGCCCGGTGAGCTGGTCTTCTGTGAGGTCAAGACGCGGAGCTCCGATCGCTTCGGGGTCCCGGCCGAGGCGGTGACGGCGGCGAAGCAACGGCGGATCCGGCTGCTGGCCACGCGGTTCCTCGCCACCGGCGGGGCGTCCGGGTCGGGACCGGGCCACGCGGGTGGCGGCCGCCGCCTCCGGTTCGACGTGGCGGCGGTGACGGGCGACCGGGTGGAGGTCCTCGAGGCGGCGTTCTGACGTTCAGGCCGTGGCGGGCGCCCCGTCCGCTCGGTTCGTCAGCCGAGGATCGCCCAGGCGACGAGGGCGACGCACACGGCCAGGGCGGCCGCCACCATGAGGATGTCGGCGGGGGAACGGCGGTGCTGGCGGAACGGGTTGAGGCCCACGCGGGTCAGTATCGTGCCCGCGATGGGGCACGTACAGGTCGAGCGGGACGGCGACATCGTGACGGTGACGCTGTCCAACCCCGGCAGGAAGAACGCCGTCCCGGCACGGGCGTGGCCCGACGTCGAGGCGGCGTTCCGCGGGATCGCGGCGGACGCCACGGTCCGCTGTGCGGTGCTGACCGGCGCCGGGGACGACTTCTGCTCCGGGGCCGACGTCAGCGGCGAGGAGGGCGCGACGCACCCGCACGTCCTGCACATGATGCGGTCGGTGTCGGCCGCGGTCGAGGCGCTGCACGCCGTGCCGCAGCCCGTGGTGGCGCGGGTGGCGGGGGTGTGCGTCGGTGTCGGGATGAACCTCGCCCTCGGGTGTGACCTGGTGGTGGCGAGCGCCGAGGCGCGGTTCTCCGAGATCTTCGCCCGGCGGGGCCTGTCGATCGACGGCGGGGGCTCGTGGGTGCTGCCGCGCGTCGTCGGGCTGCTCAAGGCCAAGGAGCTGGCCTTGCTCGCCGACATCATCCCGGCGGCGGAGGCGGAACGGCTGGGCCTGGTGACGCGGGTGGTGCCCCGCGACGAGCTCGACGTCGCCGTGGCCAACGTGGCGGCGCGGCTGGCGGCCGGGCCGCCGCTGGCGCTGAGCATGACGAAACGCCTGCTCAACCAGAGTGCGCAGGTCACGCTCACCCAGGCGTTGGAGGCCGAGGCGCAGGCCCAGACCGTGAACTTCGGCAGCCGGGACACGGCGGAGGCGATGGCCGCCTTCGTGGAGCGGCGGGAGCCGCGGTTCCAGGGTCGTTGACCCTGCGGAGGTGATCTCCTCCGTCCCGCGTGCCTTTCCTGTCACACCGGTCCACTAGAGTGGCCGTCACGCTCCTTCCGATCTGACGCCTCGCGGTCCACCGCGGTGCGATCCGGTTGCCGGGGCGGCTCGTGGCCGCGGGTCACCTCACGTTCCGACCGGGGATCCCGCCGATCCCCGTAGCGAGGAGGCCGCGCCCGTGCTCGCCACCGTTCGTTCCTCGACCCTGCTCGGCGTCGAGGGTCGCCCCGTCCGCGTCGAGGTCCATGTGTCGTCCGGGCTGCCGGGCTTCACGGTCGTCGGCATGCCCGACACCACCTGCCGCGAGGCCCGCGACCGGGTGCGGGCGGCGCTGATGTCGTCGGGTCTGACCTGGCCCACCGCCCGGGTGACGGTCAACCTGGCGCCGCCGTCGCTGCGCAAGGTCGGCGCGGGCCTCGACCTCGCCATCGCCGCCGCGCTGCTGGTCGCCAGCCAGCAGTTGCCGCCCGGCTGCCTGGAGGGGCGCGCCTTCGTGGGCGAGCTGGGGCTCGACGGGTCGCTGCGACCGGTCCCCGGCGCGCTGCCGCTCATCGGCGCCCTGCACGAGCCCGAGGTGGTGGTGCCCGAGGGCTGCACCGTCGAGGCGCAGCTCGTCGGGCGCCACCGGGTCCGCCCGGTCGGCTCGCTCGGGGCGATGGCGAGCGCCCTGGCCGGGCTCGCCCCGTGGCCCGACCCGCCGGCGCCGGTGCCGCCGCCCCCGGCGCCGCCCGAGCCCGACCTGGCCGACGTGCGGGGTCAACCGGCGGCCCGCTACGCGCTCGAGGTGGCGGCGGCCGGCGGCCACCACCTGCTCCTGGTCGGGCCGCCCGGGGCGGGCAAGACGATGCTGGCGCGGCGGCTGCCGGGCCTGCTTCCCGACCTGCCGGGCGAGCACGCGCTGGAGGCGACGTGCATCCACTCGGCCGCCGGCCTCCCGCTCCCGCCGGGCGGCCTGGTGCGCCGCCCGCCGTTCCGGGCGCCGCACCACGGTGCGTCGGCGGTGTCCCTGGTCGGCGGCGGATCGGGCACGATGCAGCCCGGCGAGGTCAGCCTGGCGCACCGCGGCGTGCTCTTCTTGGACGAGCTGGGCGAGTTCGAGCCCGCGGTGCTCGACAACCTGCGCCAGCCGCTGGAGGAGGGCGTCATCCGCGTGGCGCGGGCGGCGGCCCGGGTGGCGTTCCCGGCCCGCCTGCAGCTCGTCGCCGCCATGAACCCGTGCCCGTGCGGCGAGGGTGGCGCGCCGGGCAGTTGCCGGTGCTCCCCGGCCGGTCGGGCCCGCTACGCCCGCCGGGTGTCCGGCCCCCTGGTCGACCGGTTCGACCTGCGCGTGGAGGTCGGGCGCCCCGACGTGGCCGACATGCTGGCGGGCGGCGGCGGCGAGTCGACCGGCGGCGTCGCCGGACGGGTGCTCGCCGCCCGGGCCGTCGCCGGCGGGCGGGGGGTCGGCGCCAACGCGCAGGGGCCCGGGTGGATGCTGGACGACGTGGCCACGCTCGACCGCCCGGCGACCCGGCTGGTCGAGCGCGCCCTGCAGGCCGGTCGG
>DASSGC010000745.1:0-3030 GCA_035693765.1 Acidimicrobiales bacterium | reverse complement strand
CGGCCGCTGGCCCCGGCGGCACGGCCGCTGGCCCCGGCGTGGCCCGCCGGCGCCCGTCGCCGCGCTCAGCCGCCCCCGCCGACACCGCACACGTCGAGCGCGAGCAGTGCCAGCGCCCGCGCCGCCGTGTGCACCTCGGCGATCGGCACGCGCTCGTCCGGCGCGTGGGCCAGCGCCGAGTCTCCCGGCCCGTAGTGGACGGTGGGGATGCCGCCCAGGCCCGCCAGCAGGCGCAGGTCGCTGCCGTAGGGGGCGCCCCAGGTCGCGACCGGGCTCGGTGACACGCGGGCGTGGGCGGCCGCCACCCGGTCGGCCAGGTCGTGGCCGGCGGGCAGGCGGCCGCTGGCGAACTGCCCGCCCCACCACTCGACCTCCACCGGGTGGTCCCGCAGCCACGGGTCGCCGGCGCAGGCCTCGGCCACCGCCGCCTCGAGGGCAACCCGGGCCCCGTCGGTCGCCTCGCCGAGGGCGACACCGAGGCGGCCCTCGGCCTCCAGCAGGTCGGGGACCGACGACGCCCAGTCGCCCGCCCGGACCGTGCCGATCGAGAGCGGGTAGGCGATCGGCCACCGATCCATCAGCGGGTCGACCGCCCGGTTGCGCCGGCGCTCCAGGGCGGCGAGCGCCGACCACACCGGCCACAGCTTGCCGATCGCGCTCACGCCGTCGGTGCGGCGCGAGGCATGGGCGGACCGTCCCCGGACGCGCAGCCGGAAGGTCAACGCCCCGGCGCAGGCCGGCACGATGTCCAGGCCGGTCGGCTCGGGCACGACGCACACGCCGGCCCGCCACCCCCGCCGCAGCAGGCCGAACGTGCCGAGGCCGCCGTCCTCCTCGCTGCCGACGGGCGCCACCAGCACGTCGCCCCGCAGCGGCACCCCGGCCGCCCGGAGGGCCCGGACCGCCCACCGTGCGGCGATCACCCCGCCCTTCATGTCGCACGCCCCCCGGCCGTGGACCGCGCCACCCTCGATGCGCCCGCTGAAGGGATCGGGGCCCGACCAGGCCGACGGGTCCCCCGGGGGCACCACGTCGACATGGCCGTTCAGCATCAGGGACGCCCCGCCGCCGGTGCCGGCCAGCCGGCCCACCACACCCCAGGCCTCGTCCCGGTCGACCTCGGTGCCGGGGAAGTCGGGATCGGCCCGCAGCTCGGCCAGCGGCAAGGCCCAGTGGTCGACCTCCAGCCCGTCGGCCGCCAGGTCGGTGGCGAGCAGGGCCAGTGCCTCGTGCTCGCCGGCGCTGCCGGTCAGGCTCGGGATCCGTACGAGGGCGGCCAGCGCTGCCACCATGCGGACGACATCGTCGTCGACGGCCCGCAGCACCGCGGCCTCGGGATCGGTCACCGGCATCGGCCCGGTCTAGCCGTGGTCTAGCCGAGGTCTAGCCGAGCGGTCCGCAACCGGACCGGGCCCGTCCCGAGCCTCTCACGCTCTGTGCTCAGACTGTCTATTCCGTCACACCACGTGGCGAGTCGGTCGCGATCCCTTTACCGTTCTGTTACGGGCCGGCCGCTGGGGTGCGGGCCCTCCTGATCTCACGTCTGGGGAACAGCCATGCCTGCGCGCATCAGCCACCCGCGCGCGGCGACACTCCTGCTCGCCGCCGCCCTCGCCTTCGGCCCGTCGCCCGTGCGCCACGCGGCGCAGGCCGCCGCCTCCACGGGAACGACCCGCGCCGGCACGGACCAGAGGGCCGCCGCCGGGGTCGGCGTCGCGGCGACCCTCCGGCGGCTCGATGCGTCGCTGCGCGACCGGGCGGCCGACCTGACCGCCGCGCGGGCGGCCCACGCAGAGGCCGTCGCTGACCTCGACGCCGCCACCGGTGCCGGCGTGACGGAGCCCACCTCGCGAACCGGCCTGCTGCCACCCCTCGGGCCGGGGGCGTGGGACCCCACCACCGTCTCGACCACCGGCGGCGACGGCTCCCCGGCGGCGGTCGCCGCGCAGCGCGAGGCGGAGGCGGCGGCAGCCGTCGACGAGGCCGCCGCCACCCTGGAGGCGACCCGGGCCGAGGCGGCGGAGCTCGCGGCCGCGCTCGACGAGCGGGGAACCGCCGTCACGGTGGCCGACGTGGTGGCCGCGGGCGCCCCCGCGGCCGGCGCCCTGCGCGACCAGGAGGCGCAGATCACCGTCTCGATCGACCAGGCGACCCAGGTGCTCGCCGCACCGTCCGCGGCCCCACCGGCCGCCCCGCCCGCACCGGCGCCCGCGCCGCCGGGGCCGCCGCCGCTGCCCGACCCGACCGGCTCGGCGTCGGGCGCCGTCAGCGCCGTGACCTGCCCCGCCGGCGGATGGATCGTCGTCGACAGCTCGCTCGCCGGCAGCCTGCAGACGCTGCTGGACGACGCCCGTGACTGGGGGGTGAGCCTGTGCGCCAAGAGCGGGTTCCGGAGCTACGCGGAACAGGTCGAGCTGCGCCGCGCCAACTGCGGCGACTCCGACTACGGGATCCACCAGGCGCTCCCCTCGACGTGCTCGCCGCCGACGGCCCGGCCCGGGACCTCGAACCACGAGGGCGGCCTGGCGGTCGACTTCTCCTGCGACGACGGGCAGCCGATGACGCAGGCCAGCCCCTGCTACCAGTGGCTCGCCGCGTACGCCGGCCTGTACGGGCTCTACAACCTGCCGAGCGAGCCCTGGCACTGGAGTATTGATGGTTCTTAAAGGCCGAGCGGATAGGGAGCTCGCCACGGCCTACGAGTGGGGATTTGGCATGGAAGCACCAGCTCCGCAGCTCGGCCGACCGGAAACGCAGCACGGTGACACGCGCCGGCGTGTCCTATCCGCTCGAGTCCTTAGGTTCTCGCTAGGGGTGACCGTGACACCGCTCTGCGCGGGCGGTGGTTGACGATCCAGCCACAATCGCTCACACAGGCTCACCGGGGCGCGTCGCGGGCAGGCGGAGGACACGATGGCACCTGATCCACACCACTGCTTTGACTGCGACCGTCGTCTCGATGATCCCCGACCCGACGAAGACCGGCGAATCCGGCGATGTCCGAGCTGCCAAGCCGACATCGACACCCAT
>DASSGC010000744.1:0-16025 GCA_035693765.1 Acidimicrobiales bacterium | reverse complement strand
CACGGCCGCGCTCCTCGGCCGGCTCCCCCGCCTGTCGTCCTGGATCAGGGAGGTCGTCGCGGCCTGTGGGCTGCCCGGACCCGCAGCGGTCCTGCCCCCGGGCGACGACCCGCTCGCCCACCGGGCGGACGAGGGCCTCGTGGCCTGCGTCGGGGCGATGGTCCACGTGGCCCGAGACCTCCTGCGCCCCAGCCTCGACACGTCGCTGCGGTCGTGGGCGAGCCGGGACGGCATCGACGCCACCGCCTTCGCCACGCTGTACGCGGACGCCGCCGTGGCGGTGGCGCTCCCCGACGAGCCGGTGGTCAGCCCCCTGCGGCTGTCGGCCGCCCAGCGCGAGGCCGTGGTCCGGGCCCGCCATGACCCCCTGACCGTCATCTCCGGCCCGCCGGGCAGCGGCAAGAGCCACACGGTGGCCGCGATCGCCGCCGATGCCGTGGCGGCGGGCCGCTCGGTGCTGGTGGCCACACGCTCGGGTCACGCCGCCGCCGTCGTGTCCGACCTGCTGGCACGGCAGCCGGGGCCCGACCCGGTGCGCTTCGGCGACGGCGACAACGACGATCTGTTGCGCCAGTCGACGACGCGGGGCACGTCGGCGGCCGACGCGCGCCGGGCCCGGGCCGATCTCGACCGCGCCGTCGCGCACCGGCGGCTGCTGGAGGCCGCGGTGACCGGCCTGCTCGACCGGGAGCAGCGGGCGGCGGGCGCAGGCCGGTGGGACGCCCTGGTCGGCCACCTGAGCGCGCTGGCGCCCGCCGCGTTCGACCCGGACGCCGACCTCGACCGGCTGGCCGCCCTGGCCGCCGAGGCCGAGCGGCGCCGGACCGGCGCCGCCGAGCGGGACTCGTGGTGGCGCCGGCGCCGGGCGTCCCGCGCCGACCGGCGCCTCGCGCGGGCGCTGGGCGCCGCCGGGACCACCCCGCCCGCCGACCTGCGCACCGCCCTCGACTGCGCCGGCGACCGGCGGGCCGCCGCCCGGCTGGCCGCCACCGGGGGCACGGTGATCGGGGCGGCCTGGGACCAGCTCGACGCCGCAGACGCGGCGGTGCGGGATGCGGCCGGGCGCCTGGCGGAGGTGCTCGGGGCGGGTGAGGACCGCCGCCGCCGCAGCCGGCCGGTCGCCGGCGACCTGGCCGTCGCCCTCCGGGCCGGCCGCCGGCAGCGCCGCCGCCTGCTACGCGACCTCGACGGGCGCCGGCTCGTCGCCGGCCTGCCCCTGTGGGTCGGCACGCTGCGCGACGTCGACGACCTGCTGCCCGACACGGCGGCCGTGTTCAACCTCGCCATCCTCGACGAGGCCAGCCAGATCGACCAGCCGGCCGCGGCGGGTGTGCTGCTGCGGGCCCGGCGGGCGGTGGTCGTCGGCGATCCCCGGCAGCTCCGCCACGTGTCGTTCGTGCCCGACGAGGCGGTCGCCCGCGCGCTCGACCGGCACGGGATCGCGGGGCAGGCCGCCCGGCTCGACGTCCGCCGGGCCAGCGTGCTCGACGCCGCCGCCGGCGTCGCCACCACCACCTGGCTCGACGAGCACTTCCGGTCGGTGCCCCACCTCATCGAGTTCTCGGCCCGCCGCTTCTACGACGGGCGGCTGCACGTCGCCACGCGGCGGCCCGACAACGAGGTCGCGGACGCCATCGCGGTGGTGCGACCCGACGCGGTGACGCCCGACGACACGACCACCGCCGCGGTCGAGGCCGCCCGCAGCGACGGGGTCGACGCCGCCGACCGGGCCGACCTGGCGACCGCGCTGGCGCTCGTGGACCGTCTGGCGGCGGACGGCTGCCGCGACATCGCCCTCGTCTCACCGTTCCGGGACGTCGCCGACGCCGCGCTCGCCGCGCTGATGGCCCGCTACGACGTCGACGACATCCGCCGGCTGCGGCTCCGGACCGGCACGGTCCACGCCTTCCAGGGGGCCGAGGCCGACCACGTGGTGCTCGTCCTGGGCGTGCGGGCCGGCGACCCGGCCGGGCGCCGCCGCTTCGTCGAGGACCCCCACCTCTTCAACGTCATGGTCACCCGGGCCCGCCGCTCGCTGGTCGTGGTCACCACCCTGCCGCCGCCGGGCGCCGTCCCCCGGGGGCTCATCGAGCAGTACCTCGGGCACGCGGAGCGGCCCCCGGCACCCGCGCCCGACGGGCCCTGCCCGACGCCGTGGGCCGCCGACCTCGCCCGTGAGCTGCGGGCGGCGGGCGCCGCCGTCCGCACCGGCTACCCGGTGGGGCGCCACCTCGTCGACCTCGTGGCCGGGAACGGCGAGGCCGCGGTGGCGATCGACGTCGCCGTCGACCCGGCCGGCCCGGCGGCGCACATCGCCCGGCGGCGCGTGCTGGCCGCCGCCGGGTGGCGCACGGTCGACGGCTACCCGACCCGCTGGGACGGCGACGCCGTGCGAGCCGCGATCGAGCTGGCCGGGCTGTCCATGTCGTTGGACGCGCCGTTGGACGCGCCGTTGGACGCGCCGGTGGACGCGCCGGTGGACGGGCCGGGGGCGCCGGGCGCGACGACCGGCTACAGGTAGAGCCCGGTCGACGCCTCGCCGAGGCGGCTGGCGGCCACGGCGTGCACGTCGCGCTCCCGCAGGATGATGTAGTCGTCGCCCCGCACCTCGACCTCGTAGCGGTCCTCGGGGTTGAACAGCACCCGGTCGCCGATCTCCAGGGCCCGGACGTTGGGGCCGACGGCGACGACCTCGGCCCAGGCCAGCCGCTTGGCCATCTGGGCCGTGGCGGGGATGAGGATGCCGCCGCTGGAGGTGCGCTCGCCCTCGTTGGTCGCCACGCGCACCAGCACCCGGTCGTTGAGCATCTTGATCGCCAGCTTGTCGTTGGCGTTGCGGCCGTTGACGACCGTGGTGGGCGCGGGGTCGGGCACGTACCCGACGCTACCGCCCTGCCGCAGAAGCCGACGACTCGCCGCGACGCGCCGGGCCCGGTTCCGGGCTTGGCAGAGTGTGGCGATGCGCAGACCCACCGAACGACGCACGCCTCGGGACGGCACCCGGTGACCGGCGCCCTCGACGGCACCGTCGCCCTGATCACGGGGGCGTCGAGTGGCATCGGCCACGCGACCGCCCGCGCGCTCGCCGGGCACGGCGCCGCCGTGGTGCTGGCCGCCCGCCGCACCGACCGCCTGGAGGACCTGGCCGCCGACATCAGGCGCCGGCAGGGCACCGCGCTCGTGCTGACCGCCGACATCACGGACGAGGCGCAGGCCCGCGGCGCGGTCGAGCGGACGGTCGAGGCGCTCGGCCGGCTCGACACGCTGGTGAACAACGCCGGCGTGATGCTCCTCGGGCCCATCGAGGGCGCCCCGCTCGACGACTGGCACCGCATGGTCGACATCAATCTCGTCGGCCTGCTCCACTGCGCCCACACCGCCGTCCCGCACCTGTTGGAGGCCGCCGCCGGCGAGGGACGCGGCGTGGCCGACATGGTGAACGTCAGCTCGGTGGCCGGGCGCGTGGCCCGCAACGGCAGCGGGGTCTACAACGCCACCAAGCATGCGGTCGGCGCCTTCAGCGAGTCGCTCCGCCAGGAGCTCGCCGGCCGGCAGGTGCGCGTGTCGCTCGTCGAACCGGGCGCCGTGGCGACCGAGCTCGCGAGCCACAACCGGCCCGAGATCCAGGAGGGGTTCAGCGCCCGCTTCGCCGGCGTCGAGCTGCTCCGGGCCGAGGACATCGCGGAGACGATCGCCTTCGTCGTGACCCGGCCGCGCCACATGGCGGTGAACGAGGTGCTGGTGCGGCCCACGGGACAGGAGGGCTGACCGTGGCACCCACCGGCCCCACGTCGATCACGCTGCGCACCGGCGACGGCGTCGGCCTCGACGGCGACCTCGCCCTGCCCCCGGGCCCGGCCCGGGCGGCCGCGGTCCTGTGCCACCCCCACCCGGCCTACGGCGGCGATCGCCACAACGCGGTCGTCGACGCCCTGTTCCGGGCCCTGCCGCCGGCCGGGGTGGCTGCGCTCCGGTTCGACTTCCGGGCGGCGGGCACCGGAGCCGAGCGGCTCGACGTGGTGGCCGCCCTCGACGCGCTGGCGGGGGCGGTGCCCTCGGGTACGCCGCTGTGGCTGGCCGGCTACTCGTTCGGCGCGGACGTGTCCCTGAGCGTCGACGATCCCCGCGCCGCCGGCTGGGTGGCCGTGGCGCCGCCGCTGAAGTTCGGCGACCCGCCCGTGCCCGGCACCGGCGACCGCCGCCCCGTGCTGCTGGTCGTCGCCGAGCACGACCAGTACTCGGGGCCCCGGCGCGCCGCCGACGCGACGGCCGGCTGGCCGGACGTGTCGATCACGGTCGTCCCGACGGCCGACCACTTCCTCGCCGGCGCCACGGCCACCGTCGCCACCCTCGTGCGGGACTGGATCGTCGGCCGCGGCCGTCAGGACGTGAGCGGATAGGTCACGCCGGCGCGTGTCACCGTGCTGCGTTGCCGGTCGGCCGAGCTGTCGAGCCGGTGCTTCCACGCCAAATCCCCACGCGTAGGCCCTGGCGAGCTCCCCATCCGCTCGGCCTCCTAGAGCACGCTGCCACCGGCGCGCCAGTACTCCCCCGCCTCGCGGTCGAGGAAGCCCTCGTCCACCAGGTAGCGGCGCAGCGAGGCGACGTCGGCGTGGAACCGGCGCAGGATGCCGTTGACCTGCCGCTCGGAGTAGCGCATGCCCACGTCGAACTCCTGGGCGAGGCGGTCGAGCACGATCAGCTTCTTGGCCCGTTGCGTCGGGATCTGCGTGAGCCGTCCCGCCCGGAAGTAGGTGCGCAGCACCCTGGCCTCGTCCTCCGGGACGTCGCCCGTGGGGTCGGGGCCGGGGCGCACCGGGGCGGCGGCGATGGCGGCCAGCCGGAACGCCTCGCCGAGCAGCACGTGGTCGCCGTCGTCACCCCGCACGACCAGCTCGCCCGCCACCAGCCGGGCCAGCGCCGCGACGACGTCCCGCGACGGCAGGCCGGTGGCGGTGCGCATGTCCTCCACGGTCGCCGCCCCCAGCACCAGGGCGGCCACGACGCGGCGCCGGGTGTCGTCCGCCAGCAGGCCGGCGATCGCGGCCGCGTCGGGCACCGGCTGCGCCACGCTGCGCTGCGCTGCGTCCTCGAACACCCCGAGAGCGTAGGGCCCCTGTGGCGGCCCTGGCGCCGATCCGGGGTGGTTCAGGTGGGCCGGACCATGATCCCGGCCCGGGTGAGCTCGCGCTTGGCGTCGGCCACGCTGTGCTCGGCGAAGTGGAAGATCGACGCCGCCAGCACCGCGTCGGCGCCGCCCTCGACGACCCCGTCGACGAGGTGCGACAGCGTGCCGACGCCACCGCTCGCGATGACCGGCACGTTCACGGCCCCGGTCACGGCCCGGGTCAGCTCCAGGTCGAAGCCCTCCCGGGTGCCGTCGCGGTCCATCGAGGTCAGCAGGATCTCCCCGGCGCCGAGCGACTCGACCCGCCGGGCCCACTCGACGGCGTCGAGCCCCGTGGGCGTGCGGCCGCCGTGGGTGTAGACCTCGTAGCCACCCCCGTCCCGCCGGCGGGCGTCGATGGCCACCACCACGCACTGGGCGCCGAACTCGGTGGCCAGCTCGCCGACGAGCTCGGGCCGGTCGACCGCGGCCGTGTTGACGCCGACCTTCTCGGCACCCGCCCGCAGCAACCGGCGGGCGTCGTCGACCGAGCGGACACCGCCGCCCACCGTGAACGGGATGAACACCTCCTCCGCGACCCGACGGGCGACGTCGACCATGGTGTCGCGCGCGTCGGACGAGGCGGTGATGTCGAGGAAGACCAGCTCGTCGGCGCCCTCGGCGTCGTAGCGGGCGGCGAGCTCGACGGGGTCGCCGGCGTCGCGCAGGCCGACGAAGTTGACGCCCTTGACCACGCGGCCGGCGTCGACGTCGAGGCACGGGATCACCCGGACATTACGCATCCCGGCCTCCTCGCCGGGACGTGGACACCTGTCCGCCGGCGGCGGCCAGGGCGTCGGGCAGCGCGAACGCACCCTCGTACAGCGCCCGGCCGACGATGGCGCCGGCCAGCCGGCGGCCGCCGACGTCGAGCGCAGCCAGCGCCCGCAGGTGGTCGAGGCGGCCGACGCCGCCGGACGCCACCACGTCGAGGCCGGTGGCGCCGAGCACGTCGGCGAGCTGATCGAGGTCCGGGCCGGCCAGGGTGCCGTCGCGCCCGATCTCGGTGACCACCAGCGCCGCCACGCCGGCGTCGTCGAACTGCCGGGCGACGTCGACGAGGTCGCGGCCCGACCCCTCGACCCAGCCCCGCACGGCGATGTCGCGGCCCCGGGCGTCGAGCCCGACCGCGACCCGGCCCGGGTGGCGGGCGGCCAGGCGCCGCACCCAGGCGGGGTCGTCCAGCGCGGCGGTGCCCACCACCACGCGGCGGACGCCGCGGGACAGCAGGTCGTCGGCGGCCGCGTCGTCGCGCACGCCCCCACCGGTCTGCACCGGGACGTCGACGGCGGCGGCCACCGCGGCGACGACGTCGCGGTTGGCGGCCACGCCCGTGCGGGCGGCGTCGAGGTCGACGACGTGGATCCACGCCGCGCCCGCGGCGGCGAAGGCCCGGGCCTGGGCGACGGGATCGTCGCCGTAGACGGTCTCCTGCTCGTAGTCGCCCTGGTAGAGACGGACACAGCGGCCGTCCCGCAGGTCGATGGCGGGATACAGGTCCATCGTCAGGCGGCCTCGGCGGCGGCGGCCGCCCGGTCCACGAAGTTGGCCAGGATCCGGAGGCCGAGGGCGCCCGACTTCTCCGGGTGGAACTGGGTGGCCCACAGCGCGTCGCGCTCGACCGCGGCCACGACGGGCCCGCCGTAGTCGCACACGGCCACCGCGTGGTCGTCGCGGTCGGCCGCGAACGAGTGGACGAAGTACACCCACGTCGGCTCGGGCAGCCCGCGGAGCAGGCCGCTCGGGCCGGTGCGGACCAGCATGTTCCACTGCATCTGCGGGTGCTTCACCCCCGCGGGCAGCCGCCGCACCACGCCGGGCAGCAGGCCCAGGCCGGGCACGTCGGGCGACTCCTCCGAGCCCTCGTAGAGCATCTGCATGCCGATGCAGACGCCCAGGAACGGCCGGCCGGAGCCCGCGCACTCGATGGCCAGCCCGTCGAGGCCGCTCTGCTCCAGGGCCTCCATGCACCGGCCGAAGTTGCCCACCCCGGGCAGCACGACGCCGGCCGCGGACCGGATCAGGTCGGGGTCGGCCGTGAGCCGGGCGTCGGCGCCCACGTGCTGGAGGGCCTTCTGCGCGGAGTGCAGGTTGCCGATGCCGTAGTCGAGGACCGCGATGAGGGCCATGGGCGATCGATCCTACGGCGACGGCTCCGCGAGGCCCGCACCGGTTATCGGCGCGGTCACGGCGCCGGGCCGGGTCCCCGGCGGCAGGTTCCAGTGGCGGAGCGCCCGGGTCTCGCGGTCCCACCCGAGCACGCACAGCCCCGCGGTGCCGAGCGCGAGCCGGCCGCCGAAGCCCGCGGGCTCGCCGATCCAGCGGGCGGCCAGCACCCGCAGGACGTGACCGTGGGCCACGAGCAGCGCCCGCCCGGGCGCCGCCGCGAGCACCCGCGCGACGACCCGGTCGGCCCGGGCCGCCACCTGCTCGGCGGTCTCGCCGCCGGGGACCGGGTGGCTCCACACCCGCCAGCCGGGCACCTGCTCGCGGATGGCGTGCGCCGTGAGGCCCTCGTAGTCGCCGTAGTCCCACTCGACCAGGTCCGGCTCCCGCAGGGCGGCCGGGTACCCGAGGATCCCGGCCGTGGCGGCGGCCCGCCGGCGGGGGCTGGTGAGCACCAGGTCGAAGGGCACGCCGTCGAGCGATCCGGCGAGCAGCCGCGCCTCGGCCACGCCGGCGGCGGTCAGCGGGACGTCGGTGCGGCCGGTGTGGCGGCCGGTGCGGCTCCACTCGGTCTCGCCGTGGCGGGCGAGCCAGATCTCCGTTCGGGTCAACGCGCCTCCTCTCCGGGCTGGGGCTGGCGGGCATCCACCGGACCAGAGTGCCCCGGTTGGAGGTGGGGCCGCAGGACCAGGGCCGGGGCGCCCTCCGGGACCGGGAGTGAACCGACCCTCACGTTGCGGGCATGCTGGACGGATGCTCCTGGTTGGAACCGCGGACGGACTGCTCGATCTGGCGCTCGACGGCACCGTCGAGCGGCGCACGATGCCCGGTGCCGAGGTGCGGGCCGTCTCCGGCGACTGGGCCATCGCCGAGGGCTGGGTCGTGGCCCTCGACACGGGCGAGGCGGTCGCCCTGCCCGGCGGCCTCGTCCCCCAGTGCATCACCGCGCTCGCCGGCGGCCGGGCCCTGGTCGGGACCTCCGACGCCCGGGTCGTCGAGGTCGGCGGGCCGGGCGGTCCCACGCGCGACGCCCTGTTCGACGCCGTGCCCGCCCGCAGCCGGTGGACCACCCCGTGGGGCGGGCCGCCGGACACGCGTTCCGTCGCCGTCGGCCCGGGCGGCCCGTTGGCCGGCGTCCACGTCGGCGGCGTGTGGCGGCGGGGACCGGCGGGCTGGGCCGAGATCGTGCCGGTCGAGGCCGACGACCACCAGGTGGTGGCACAGGGGCGGGTCGTGGCCGTGGCCGCCGCCGTCGGGGTGGGGCAGAGCGACGACGGCGGCGACACCTGGCGGTGGGGCGACGAGGGGCTCCACGCCCCCTACTGCCGCTCGGTCGCCCTCGCCGAGGGCTGGCTGCTCGCCGGTGCGTCGACCGGGCCCGCCACCCGGGAGGGCGCCGTCTACCGCCGCCCGCTCGCCGACCCGTCCACCCCGTTCGCCCGGTGCGGGGGCGGCCACGACGGGCTGCCCCGCAGCTTCCCGCACAACGTCGACACGTTCACCCTGGCGGCCGCCGGCAGCCTGGTCGCCGTGGGCACGCCGACCGGCGACCTGTACCTGTCCGAGGACAGCGGCGCCACGTGGCGTCGCCCCGCCACCACCCTGCCCGGCATCCACTGCGTCGAGTTCGCGACCTGATGGCGTGGGCCCCGGGCGCCGCCTACAGCGTCCCCTTCGTCGACGGCACGGCGCCGCCCTCCACCCGCACGGCGTCGCGCAGGCAGCGCGCCACGCCCTTGAAGCTCGCCTCGACGATGTGGTGGGTGTTGCGGCCCGCCCGCAACCGCACGTGCAGCGTGATCGCCGCAGCGGTCGCGAACGACCGCCAGAAGTGCTCCGCCATCTCGGGGTTGAAGGGCGGGTCGCCGAGCGGCAGCACCTCGCCGATCGGCACGTCGTAGGCCACGTACGGCCGCCCCGACAGGTCGAGGGCCACCTCGACGAGGGCCTCGTCGAGCGGGAACGCGCCGCTCGCGAACCGGCGCACGCCCGCCTTGTCGCCCAGCGCGGCGCGGAAGCACTCCCCGACCACGATGGCCACGTCCTCGACGGTGTGGTGGCCGTCGACGTGCAGGTCGCCCCGGGCCTCGACGGTGAGGTCGAAGCCGCCGTGGCGCCCGAGCTGGTCGAGCATGTGGTCGAAGAACGGCAGCCCGGTGGCGGCGTGGACCTTGCCGTCGGGCCCGTCGAGATCGAGGGCGACCGCCACCGAGGTCTCCCTGGTGACCCGGCTGCGCTCGGCCGACCGGCTCATGCCAGCACCTCCGACAGGGCGGCGAGGAAGGCGTCGTCCTCGGCTCGGGTGCCGATCGTGACGCGCAGGCACCCCTCCAGCCGGGGCCACGACGCGCAGTTGCGCACCAGCACCGACCGTTCGACCAGGGCCTTCCACACCTCGTCGCCGTCGCGCCCGCGGGGCCGGAACAGGACGAAGTTGGCGCCCGACGGCCACTGGTCGACGGGCAGGTCGGCCAGGGCGGCGACGACCCGGCCCCGCTCCTCGACCAGCGCGGCGACGCGGGCGTGCATCTCGTCGACGAAGCCGAGGGCGGCCGTGCCGGCCGCCTGCTTCAGCGCGTCGAGGTGGTAGGGCAGCACGACCTTGTCGAGCTCGGCCACCAGCCACGACGGGCCGACGAGGTAGCCCAGCCGGGCGGCGGCCATCGACCAGGTCTTCGAGAAGGTGCGGGTCACCACCAGCGGCCGGTCGTCGTCGACCAGCGCCAGCGCCGACCACGGGGCGAACTGGCCGTAGGCCTCGTCGACCACCACCAGGCCGGGGGCCTCGTCGGCGACCGTGCGGACGACGGCCTCGGGCTCGACCATGCCGGTGGGGTTGTTGGGCGAGCAGAGGAAGGTCACGGCGGGCCCGGCGGCGGCGAGGACGCGGCGGACCTCGTCGAGGTCGAGCGAGAAGTCCGCGGCCCGCTCGCCGGTGGCGACGCCGGTGCCGGTGATCCGGGCGATGTGGCTGTGCAGGGCGTAGGTGGGCTCGAACACGGCGGCCGTGCGGCCCGGCCCGCCGTAGGCGAGGCACAGCGTCTGCAGCACCTCGTTCGACCCGTTGGCCGCGAACACCCGGTCGGGGTCGACGCCGTGGAGGTCGGCGATCGCGGCCCGCAGGGCCCGGTAGCCCCGATCGGGGTAGCGGTGCCAGGCGACCGCCCGCACGGCGGCGACCACCTGCTCCTCGAAGCCCGGCGGGGGCGGCCCGGGGGCCTCGTTCGTGTTCAGGCGGACGGCGACGTCGAGCTGGGGCGAGTGGTAGCCCGCCATGAGGGCGAGATCGTCGCGGGGCTCGATCGGCGGGCGCCCGGAGGGCGGGCCGGCCGGGGTGGGGGCGATCATCGGCCCGGCGCGCCCAGGCGCAGGCGGATCGACTCGGCGTGGGCGGGCAGGCCCTCGTAGTCGGCCAGCGCCACCACGTGGGCGGCGACCTGGTCGAGTCCCTTCTCGTCGACCGACACGACGTGCACGTGCTTGCGGAAGTCGTCGACCCGCAGCGCGCCCGCGAACCGGGCCGAGCCGTAGGTCGGCAGCACGTGGTTGGGCCCGGCCACGTAGTCGCCGATCGACGCAGGGCTGAGCGGCCCGCAGAACACGGCGCCGGCGTGGCGGACCAGCGGCAGCAGGTCCTCGGCCCCGTCCACCAGCAGCTCGAGGTGCTCGGGCGCGATGGCGTTGGACACGGCCATGGCCTGCGCCGCGTCGTCGCACACGACGGCGTAGCCGCCTTCGGCCAGCGTCGCCTCGAGGTGGGCCCGCCGCGGCGAGGCGGGGACCATGCGGGCCACGGCGGCCACGACGGCGTCGGCCACCTCCGGGTCCCAGGTCACGAGCCAGGCGAGCCCGTCGGGGCCGTGCTCGGCTTGGAGGATGACGTCGATGGCGGCGTGGTCGGCGGGGGTGGAGGCGTCGGCCACGACCACGACCTCGGACGGGCCGGCGAACGCGGAGGGCACGCCGACCAGCCCCGACCCGGCGACCTCGCGCTTGGCCTGCGCCACGCGGGCGCTGCCCGGGCCGACGATCACGTCGACCGGCCGGATCGACTCGGTGCCGTAGGCCAGCGCCCCGATGGCCGCCGGGCCGCCGACCCGGTAGACCTCGTCGGCGCCCGCCAGGGCGGCGGCCGCCAGGATGCCGGGGGCGACGGTGCCGTCGGGCCCGGGCGCGGTCACCAGCACGACCTCCGGGACGCCCGCCACCTTGGCCGGCACGACGGTCATCAGCACCGTCGAGACCAGCGGCGCCGCCGCGCTGGGGACGTAGCAGCCGACCCGGTCGACGGGGCGCACCAGCTCGCGGATCTCGATCGCGCCGTTGTGGTGCACGATCTCCTCGCCGACCTGGGCGGCGTGGTAGGCGGCGACGTTGTCGCGGGCGACCACCAGCGCGTCGCGCAGGTCGTCGGGAATGGCATCGAGCGCGGCCGCCACCGCCGCGGGCGGCACCCGCAGCTCGTCGATCCGCACGCCGTCGAACCGCTCGGTGAGCTCACGCAGGGCGGCGTCGCCGTGCTCGCGCACCTGGGCCAGCAGCGCCCGCACCTCGGCCACGGGCGGTTCGGTCTGGGACGGGGGGCGGGGCAGCCGCCGGCGCAGGTCGCCGGTGCCGGTCCCCCGCAGGTCGAGTCGGCGGAGCACGGGAGACAACGCTACCGCCGGGGTCCCGGGGGCCCCGCACCGGTTACCCGCGCGGCGGCGCCCCCGGGAGCGGGTAGAACCCACGTCATGGAGACCGACCGCGCCGAGCTATCCGCCCTCGCCACCAGCGTCGACGAGGTGACCAGGCGGGTGACGGCCGCCGCCGACCGCCTGCGCGGCACGGCCAGGGACGACATCGCGCAGGGCCTCTACGAGGTCGAGCGTTCGCTGCTCACCGCGGCCCGCAAGCTCGATCGCGTCCTGCGCGACATGCGGTGACGGCGGGCCACCGCACGCGTCGCCGGCGACAGGGGCCGGGTACGACGACGGCGCCCCGAAGGGCGCCGTCGCGGCGACGCCAGGCGGCGGATCCCGGCGTCGCGTTGAACCAGGTGGCGGGAACCTGGTCTGCCCCAACACTAACGCCTGCGGCGGAGGTCAGGTTGCGCGCTCGCGCAAAGAAATTCGTCCCGATCCCGCGGGTCGCCGCCCGGGGGCCGCGCCGGTCAGAGTGTGCGCGGATAGGTCACGCCGGCGCGTGTCACCGTGCTGCGTTGTCGGTCGGCCGAGCTGTGGGGCTGGTGCTTCCCTGCCAAATCCCCGCGCGTAGGCCGTGGCGAGCGCCCTATCCGCTCGGCCGGTCAGACCTTGAACGCCGACGGGCAGATGTCCGCGAGCACGCAGGCACCGCACTGCGGCTTGCGCGCCTTGCACACCGCGCGCCCGTGCAGGATCAGCCGCAGGCTCAGCGCCCCCCGCTCGGTGGCGCGGACCAGCGGGTTGAGGGCGTGCTCGATCTTCACGGGGTCGGTCTCGGTGGTCAGCCCCAACCGGCGGGACAGGCGCTGCACGTGGGTGTCGACGGGCAGGCCGGGCTCGTCCATGGCCACGCTCCGCACGACGTTGCCGGTCTTGCGACCGACCCCCGGGAGGGTGACCAGGTCGGACAGCCTGTGCGGCACCTCGCCGCCGAACCGCTCGACCAGCGCCGCGGCCATGCCCATGATGCTGCGGGTCTTGTTCCGGTAGAAGCCGGTCGACTTGATGAGCTCCTCGACCTCGGCCGGGTCCGCGGTGGCGAGGTCGTACGGCTTGGGATAGCGGGCGAACAGGGCGGGGGTGACGAGGTTGACCCGCTCGTCGGTGGTCTGCGCCGACAGGATGGTGGCGGTGAGCAGCTCGTAGGGGTTGCTGTGGTGGAGCGCACAGAGCTCGGCGGCGGTGCCGGGGTACTCGACCGCCAGGCGGTCGGCGACGACGCGGGCACGGCCCTTGGGGCTGCGGGGGCGACCGGTGGCCATCGGCCGGACACTATCGGCCGGGCCGCGCGTCCCTAACCTGCTCGGCGTGGGCCACGTACAGATCAGCCGTGAGATGACCGCCGACGACCTGCTCGCCGTGCGGGCGCTCATCCGATCGACCGAGGCCGCCCTCGGCCATCAGCTCATCACCGAGCACCGGTTCCACGACGCCGCCTTCGGCGGGGGCACCGAGGTCGCCGGGCTGGTGGCCTGGGACGGCACCCACCGGCTCCCGCTGGCCTACGCCCAGGTGGTCGAGGGCGAGCGGCGGTGGGAGCTGGAGCTGGTGTACGACCACGAGCCCACCCGGTCCGACCGGGCGCTGGCGGCCGCCGGCGACGTGCTGGCCGCGGCCATCGACGTCGTCCGCCAGGGCGGCGGCGGCCACGTCCACCTGTGGATCACCAAGCCGAGCGACGACCACGACCGGCTGGCCGCCGCCGCCGGGCTGGCCCGGGGACGCGACCTGTGGCAGCTCCGGCGCCCGCTGCCGGTGGGTGAGCCCTGGTCGCTGGCCACCCGCCCGTTCGTCGCGGGGCGGGACGAGGCCGCCTGGCTCGAGGTGAACAACCGGGCCTTCAACTGGCACCCGGAGCAGGGCGGCTGGACGATGGAGGACCTCGTGAGCCGGGAGGGCGAGCCGTGGTTCGACCCGGCCGGGTTCCTGCTGCACGAGGACGGGGGCCGGCTGGTCGGGTTCTGCTGGACCAAGGTGCACGCGCAGCACGACCCGCCGCTCGGCGAGATCTACGTCATCGCGGTCGATCCCGGGGCCCACCGCAAGGGCCTGGGCCGGGCCCTGGTGCTCGCCGGGCTCGACCACCTGTACCGGCAGGGCCTGCGGGTGGGCATGCTCTACGTCGACGCGGACAACGCCCCGGCCACCCGGCTGTACCTCGACCTCGGGTTCGCGCTCGACCACGTGGACCGGGCCTTCGTGGGCGACGTCGATCCGGCCTGACGGGGCACGCGGCCGTGCCCCGGTCCCCGATGCAGGCACCGGGGACCGGGGCAGGGCCCGTCACGGACCGGGTCAGCCGCCGACGTGGACCGACGTCAGGATCGCCGCCGTCTCCGGGAGGCCGAGCCGGTCGATCGCCAGGAACTGCGCGTCGGGCAGGTGCCACGACCGGACGGTGAGATCGGCACCCGACCGCTCGCACTCGACGCGCCACGGCGCCCGACGCCACCCCGACCGCCTTCCACCGGCGCCACCGGCGCCTCTGAGCGCCCGGCCCGTTCCCGCCATCCTGGACATGTGTGAGGTTCATGCCCGACTGACACCGCCCGCGCGAGCCCTTACCGGGGGATCAGCTCACCCCGACGCCGAGGACGTTGCCGACGGCGAACGTGATCGCGGCGGGCACCATGGTGAACAGCACCTGGCGGGCCACGGCCCGGCCGAGCGGCCGGCCCGTCGAGCGACCGATGACGGCGCCGACCGCCACGGCGGCGAGCACGCCCAGGACGAGCGAGGTGACGATGGCCGCGGTCCCGGCGGCGACGAACCAGGGCACCAGAGGGACCATCGCTCCCACCGAGAACGTGACGAACGACGAGCCCGCCGCCCCCACCGGCGAGCCGAGCTGCGAGGTATCGATGCCCAGCTCGTCGCGGGCGTGGGCCTCGAGGGCCGAGTCCGGGTCGCTCATGAGCGCCTCGGCCACCTCACGCGCCTGGCGCGTCTCGAGGCCCCGTTCCTCGTAGATCTTGGCCAGCTCGGCGGTCTCGTACTCGGGCCGGCGGCGCAGCTCCCGGGCCTCCACGGCCAGCTCCCGCTGGAACAGCTCGGTCTGCACCCGCATCGAGTTGTACTCGCCGGCCGCCATGGAGATCGCGCCCGACACCCACCCGGCCAGCCCGGCCAGCCGGACGACCGCCGGCGCCGGGTCGGCCCCAGCCACGCCGAGGATCAGGCCCATGTTGCTGACCAGGCCGTCGCTGACCCCGAACACCGCGGCCCGGGCCGACCCGCCCTGCACGTCACGGTGGTCCTCGGGGTGGGCGGAGGGGGCCCGCTGGCCCGTCCGGCGCGGCAGCCCGATGCGCCGGCGCCCGCGTGGGCGGTTCCCCGTCGCGTGCGCCGTGGCGCGCCGCGGCGTCGGTGTCCCCCGCGGTCCCTCGGGCTGGTCGGCGCCGGGTTCGGCCGCCCCATCGAACTGGTCCACGGGCGCGACGGTACCGATCGCGACCCGGTCCCCCTACGCTTGCCGGGTGCCCACCCGCTACGACATCGACCGCGACGCGCTCGCCGACCTGCTGGCCGGCGAGCCGCGCTACCGCGTCGATCAGGTGTGGAACGGGCTCCACCAGCAGTTGCGCGCACCGTCGGAGCTCACCTCGGTGCCCAAGCCGCTGCGGGCCCGGCTCGCCGACGCGCTGCCGCCCGCGCTCACGCCGGTGGCCGAGTCGGCCAGCGCCGACGGCGCCACCGTCAAGTGGCTGTTCGCCCTCGACGGCGGCGCCCGGGTCGAGACCGTGCTGATGCACTACCCCGACCGTACGACGGTGTGCGTCTCGACGCAGGCGGGCTGCGCCATGGGGTGCGGGTTCTGCGCCACCGGCCAGGGCGGGTTCACGCGCCAGATGACCACCGGCGAGATCGTCGAGCAGGTCGTGCAGGCCGCCCGCCGGGCCCGGGACGGCGGGCGGCGCCTGGCCAACGTCGTGTTCATGGGCATGGGCGAACCGCTCGCCAACTACGACCGGGTGTGGCCGGCGGTGGAGCGCATCCACCGCGACCTC
>DASSGC010000743.1:0-5891 GCA_035693765.1 Acidimicrobiales bacterium | reverse complement strand
ACCCCGTCGCTCTCGGCCACGACCGCGGTGGCCCGCCCGCCGCCGTGGCGGATGCGGGTCACGGGGGTCTCCATGATGACCTTGGTGCCGGCGGCCTCGACCAGGTCGCGGCACCGCTCCCACATCATGCCGGGCCCGTACTTGGGGTACTGGAACTGCTCGATGAGGCTCGTCACCTGCTTGGACCGGTCGCGCCGGGTGCCGGCGAGGCGGGCCCGCAGCGGCTCCCACACGGCGCTCCACAGCGACATGCCCTTGATCCGCTGGGCGCCCCAGTCGGCCCCGATCTGCGAGGGCGGGACGCCCCACACCTTCTCGCTGTAGGTCTTGAAGAAGTGGTCGTAGAGCCGCCACCCGTAGTTGGCGACGACGTAGCCCTCCAGCGTCGAGCGGTCCTTCGGCGGGCGTACCCGCACCCACAGGTAGGAGGCCACGCACCGCACGGCCTCGACGGGGCCGAGGTTGCGCAGGGCGTTCAGCGGCTTGATGGGGTAGTCGTAGAACTTGCCCTCGTAGTAGATGTGGCTGAGCCGTGGGCGCTGGAGGAACTCGTCGTCGGCGAGGATCTCGTGCCAGAAGTCGTCGACCCGCTGCACCTTGGTGAAGAACCGGTGCCCGCCGATGTCGAACCGCCATCCGTCGCGCTGCACCGTGCGGCTGATGCCGCCCACGACGTCGTCGGCCTCGAGCACGGTGGCGGTGCGGCCGCTCCGGCCGAGCTCGTAGGCCGCGGTCAGACCCGCCGGCCCGGCGCCGATGACGACGATGCGCCCGGCGGGTGCGGCAGGATCCCGGGGCAGGGTCGTGGGAGTGTCGGAGTCGGTCACTACGTCGCTCTCCTCGGCGTCGGGGCGAACGCGCCACTGTACCGACGGCCGGGGGGCCGGAGCCCAGTCCCGCACCCCGCCGGCGCGGCCGCCCCGGACTGGCACCCCCCGGGTAACCCGGCAGTAGCATCGCCGACTCATGCGCACGCTGGTCGGCGGAGAGGTCGACGACGGCACCGACGTCGGGGAGGCCGGACGTACGGGGAGACGCACCTCGTGGCTGGTGCCGGCCCTGCTGGTGGGGTCGGTCGTGCTCGGCGTCGCGCTCCGGTTCGTCCAGCGGTCGCCGCTGTGGCTCGACGAGGCGCTGAGCGTCAACATCGCCCGGCTGCCCGTGGACGACCTCCTCGAGGCGCTCCGCCACGACGGCCACCCGCCCCTCTACTACCTGCTGCTGCACTACTGGATGCGGGTGTTCGGCGAGGGCGACGTGGCCGTCAGGGCGCTGTCCGGCGTGTTCGCCGCCGCCTCGCTGCCGCTCGCCTGGGTGGGCGGCCGGGGCCTGGCGGGCCGGTCGGGTGCCCGGTGGGCGCTCGTCGTCGTGGCGCTGTCGCCCTACTGCGTGCGCTACGGCACCGAGACGCGCATGTACTCGCTGGTCATGCTGCTGGTGCTCGCCGGTTACCTGCTGGTGCTCGACGCCCTGTCCGCGCCGACGTGGCCCCGGCTGGTGGGCATCGGCGGGATCTCCGGCCTGCTCCTCCTGACCCACTACTGGTCCTTCTACCTGCTCGCCGCGGTCGGCCTGATCCTCGTCGGCCGGTGGTGGCGTCGACCGGACTGCCGGGCGGGCACCGCCCGCATCGTCGCCGCCATGGCCGCCGGCTCGCTGCTGTTCGTGCCGTGGCTGGGCGGGTTCCTGTACCAGGCGGCGCACACGGGTACGCCCTGGGGGAAGCCGTTCCGGCCCACCGCCATCGTCCAGACCACGCTCACCGACCTGGGCGGCGGCGTGGTCTCCGAGGCGATGCTGTACGGCTCGATCGTGCTGTTGCTGCTGGTGGTGGCCCTGTTCACCACCAGCTCCGCCGGTCACCTGATGACCCTCGACCTGCGCACCGTGCCCACCGTGCGGCGGGAGATGGCGGTGGTGGCCCTGGTGGTGGCGATCGGGGGAGCGGTCGGGGTCGCCACCGACGCCACGTACCAGAGCCGTTACGCCGCGGTGGTGGTCCCGCTCGTGCTGCTCGTGGTGGCGGTCGGCATCACGAGCATCCCGGGCGCCGGCCGGCTGGTCGCGGGCATCATCTACGTGGGGTTCTCCCTCGCGGGCGTCCTCTGGGTCAACTACTACCAGCGCACCCAGTCGGCGGTGGTGGGCGAGGCGGTGGCGGCCCGGGCCGCGCCGGGCGACGTGGTCGTGTACTGCCCCGACCAGCTGGGACCGGCCTATTCCCGGGAGATGCCCGACGGCCTGGTCGAGCTGGCGTACCCGGCGCTGACCTCGCCGGAGCGGGTCGACTGGGTCGACTACGCCGAGCGCAACGGGGCCGCGGATCCCGCCGCGATCGCGGCCGAGATCCGGGCGCGAGCGGGCGGCCACGCCGTGTTCCTGGTGTGGATGACGGAATACCAGACCTTCGGCCAGCAGTGCGAGCAGCTCGTCACGGAGCTGGGCCTGACCGAGAGCGTCGTGGTCCAGGACACGACCCGCTACTACGAGCCGGCCTTCCTCCACTGGGCGCCGGCCACCCCGCCCGGCGGCTGATCAGCCGGCGACGGCCCGCAGGCCCGCGGCCAGCGCGTCGCGCCGCCGGACGACCAGGAGGTCGGCGGTGCGGAAGCTGGCGACGCGGATGCTCCACGAGTCGATGACGTCGCGGCCGTCGCCCCGGCGGAAGAACGTGGTCATGGGGCCTTCCTGCTGGTAGGCGTCGGCCCCGTCGACGGTCTCGACGGACCGGTCCCGCAAGGTCACCTCGAACGTCGGCATGCCGTCACGGTACGGCGCCGGCCCTGTGGGGGACGAGAGGCGCAAGCCTGTGAATTGCCCGAGTTGTCCACAGGAGGGTGCGCGCCCCCGCGGCGCCGCCGTGCCACGCTCTGCCGGTGGACGACCTCGGGGACGACCGTGCGCCGGCCGGCGACGGTGGGCTGCTGGACTTCGACTGCCCGCGCTGCGGCGCGCCGGCGACGGGCCGGTGGTACGGCCCGTGCGACGGGTGCCGGGCGGCGCTCCGCGCCGAGGTGGCCGGCGACGCGCGGGTGGCGGACGTCGGCGACTACGTGCCCAAGGTGAACGTCACGCCGAACGCCGTGGCGCTCAAGGATGACTAGATGGTGAGCGGGCGGGCGTGTAACGGACCCGTGACAGTCCGACATGTTGTCGCGCGCTAATGTCCGCTCCGTACAAAACTGCACTCCGTACTGGATCGCAGCCGTGTCGTAAGGTCCTCGGGGTTGGGCGATTCATTGTCTGACGATCCGGTGGCCGCCGCGCGGCGGTCACGTCTGTGGCCGGTGTGGTGCGCTCAGCTGGGGTCGGGGCAGGGCTCCGATAACAAGACGAACGGAGCCGAGAGGTGGTTCGACGCATCCCGATCCGCGCCAAGGTGGCGATTGCCCTGGCAGTCCCGCTCCTGGCGCTGGTCGCCGCCGCGGGGTTCGGAGCGTCCGCCAATGCCGCCGAGGCCCGGCGGGTCGCCCGGCAGGCCGACCTGGCCACCGCCTCGATCGGCCACGCCGGGCTCATCAGCGCGCTCCAGAACGAGCGCAACCAGGCCACCTTCGAGATGCTGGGGCTCGCCAACCAGGTGCAGCTCGAGGTCGACGACCGGGGGACCGCCCGCGAGCTGACGGACTCGGCGCGCAACGCCCTCCACCGCGAGATCGCCGGTGCGGACGACACGCTGCGGGGGGACTACACGGCGGCGCTCGACACCCTCGACCGGCTCGCGGAGGTCCGCGACAAGGTCGACGGCGCCGCCGCCACGCCGGGGCCCGCCAACCGGGCGGTCGCCCACGACGCGTTCAAGATCTACACCTCGATGGTGTCGGCGCTGTTCGCGTCGCACGACCGGTTCTCGCTGGTCGTCGATGACGGCCGGCTGCGGCAGGGGGACGACCTCGTCCACTACTCGTCGCACGCGACCGATGCCGCCGCCCAGCTCGTGGAGATGCTGATCTACCACGGCACCGGTTTCGGCGGCATCGACACCCCGGCCGAGGCCGCCGAGGTGGCCGAGCTGCGGCGAGACGTCGACCGGAACAACGCGGTGGTGCGCACGAAGGGCGTCGGCAGCTACGCCGCCTCCACCCAGGCACTGTTCGCCAACCCCCGCATCGAGGGGCTGTCCGCCCTGGCCAAGCAGTCGGTCGAGGTCGGCGGCACCGTGGACACCGCCCAGGTCATCGCGACCACGCCCCTCGGGCCGGGCGGCGGCTACATGACCTACCGCGACGAGGTGGTCGACGTCCTCGACGCCACCGCGCTCGACCTGCGGCACGCGGCCGAGTCCCGCCGGCGGCTCTACCTCGGCGGGGCGCTGGCGATCGTGATCCTGGCGGTGGGCGTCGCCTGGCGGGTGAGCCGATCGATCTCCCGGCCGCTGCGCGACCTCAGCCGCGTCGCCCGCGACATCGCCACCACCCGCCTGCCGGAGGCCGTCCAGGGCATCCTGTCGGCTCCCGCGGGAGACGACATCGTCGTCCCCGAGGCCGAACCGGTCGCCGTCTCGCGCGACGAGGTGGGCGACGTGGCCGGCGCCCTCAACGAGGTCCAACGCTCCGCGCTCGGCCTGGCCGTGGAGCAGGCTGCGCTCCGGCGCAACATCGCCGAGTCCTACGTCAACCTCGGCCGCCGCAACCAGAACCTCCTCAGCCGGCTGCTCGACGCCGTCGGCGAGCTCGAGCGGGGCGAGGCCGACCCCGACCGGCTCAACCAGCTCTATCGCCTCGACCACCTGGCCACCCGCATCCGCCGCAACGCCGAGTCGCTGCTGGTGCTGTCGGAGACCAGCCCACCCACGCGGTGGCAACCGCCCGTCCAGGTCGCCGACGTCGTGCGGGCCGCACTGGGCGAGGTCGAGAACTACGACCGCGTGCTGGTCCGGACGCTGGAGCCGGCGCTGGTCCTCGGGGGCGCGTCCGCCGACCTGGCTCACCTGCTGGCCGAGCTCATCGAGAACGGGCTGCGCCACTCGCCGCCCCGGGAGCTGGTCGAGGTGAGCGGCAAGCTCGGGCGCGACGGCTACTCGCTGGTCGTCGTCGACCACGGCCTGGGCATGACCCCGGAGGACATCGAGCGGGCCAACCAGCGCCTGGCGGGCGCCGAGTCGTTCGCGGTCACCCCGGCCAAGTACCTCGGCCACTACGTCACGGGCGTGTTGGCGGCGCGCCACGGCATCACGGTCCGCCTGCAGGGCTCGGTGGTGGTGGGCATCGCCGCCATGGTCGACCTGCCGGCGGCCCTCATCACCGACCAGGCGGCCGGCACGAACTTCAACCCGCCCCCGGCGGAGCTGCCGTCCGCGCCGAGCTGGATCGAGAAGGCCGCCCGTGCCACCGGCGAGTTCGCCGCGGTGCCCGCGGACGAGCCGGGCGAGCAGCCCAGCCCCGACGACGTCCGCAGCGCCGTGGCGCTGCTCCGCACCCGGAGCAGCACCCCGCCGCGGCGCCCGCAGGTGGCCGCGATGGCGACGACCGCCCGGGCCGAGGTCTCGACGATCGTGCCGCGCCACCGGCCGGCGCGGTCCGAGCGCGGCCGCAGCGGCGGCATGGGACCCCCCGATCTCGGGTTCGCGGGGGCGGAGTCGCCGGTGCCCGAGCGGACCGCCAGCGGGCTCGTCCGCCGCGTGCGGCGCACGGCTCCGGCCGCCGCCCGGGCGTCGGACACGGGTCCGACGCCCGTGACGCCCGAGCCGGTGGCGACGACCCGGCCCGCGTCCATCGACGGCGCCGAGATGCAGCGGTTCCTGACGAACCTGGCCGGGGGCGTCCAGCGCAGCCTCGACGAGCAGGCGTCGACACCGGGTGGGCGAGACGAGGGATGACGATGGTCACGGACGATGCCCGTAACTTCAACTGGTTGCTCAGCAACTTCGTCGAGGAGACCGCCGGCGTCAC
>DASSGC010000742.1:0-7620 GCA_035693765.1 Acidimicrobiales bacterium | reverse complement strand
CGACGCCTGGGACGTCCCGGGCGTGGTCGACGTGAGCGACCGGCTCGTCGTGGCCGGGCGTCACTGACGCCCCGGCCGCGCCACCCGAGGGCGCCGGGCCGAGCCTCCCAGCGGCCGCCCGGTGCCCTCGGCGCGTCCGGGCGAAGGTCTGGCCGTGCACCGGGCCGGGTAGCCCCGCGGCGAGCATCCCCGATCCGTCCCCGGAGGTACCGACGTGGACAACGAGCAGACCCCGCACGAGACGACCAGCGACGCCACGGTCGATTCCGACCGGCGCGACGCGGCCCACGAGCACCGGGCCGACCGCCCGCCGACGCCCGAGGAGGAGGCGCTGGCCGACGAGCTGGAGCTCGATCCAGAGGTGGCCCCCGCCTACAAGGAGCAGGCCGAACGCGGCGCCGGCGTGGAGGGCGAGGGCAGGATCTGATCGTCGGCGGGGGCGCGGGTGCTCCGGACCGATCCGGCCGCCCGCCGCCGCCCGCCGCGGCTAGAGGACCGGCCGGCCGAGCGCCCCGAGCGGCTCGACGACCATCCGCATCACCACCCAGCCGGCGGCGATGACCAGGGCGAACGCCGCGGCCGTCTGCCACACGACCCGCGCCGCCCGCAGGTAGCGGTGGGGGCGCAGCGGAGCGACCAGGGTGAAGAAGGCGGCGTCCCAGTCGAAGGCCCCGTCGTCCCGATCCATCCACTGCCCCTCTACGGCCGGCGATGTGTCCCCTGTCACAGTAGCGGGTCACGGGTGGTCGTTGCCTGGTCAAGGTGTTCGCCGCCCGGAGGCTCCGGCTTGACACGCCGGGAGCGGCTACCCGACAGTTGCTTGCCGAAGGCACACGTGTCGGGACGGGAGGGGACCCACGGCATGACGGATGACGGTCCACCCGCAGCGTCGCCCCAGCGATCGAGCCGCGACCACGAGCGCCTCCGGGCCGGGCTCGAAGCCTGGCTGGCGGGACGCCTCCCGGCCGGGGCGTCGCCCCGCATCACCGCGCTCACCGGCACGTCCGCCAACGGCATGTCGAGCGAGACCCTGCTGCTCGACGCCACCTGGCGGCAGGACGGCGCCGAGCGCACCGAACGGCTCGTCGCCCGCCTGGCACCCCACGCCGGCGACGTCCCCGTGTTCCGCGACTACCACCTCGACCGCCAGTTCCAGGCCATCCGGCTGGTCGGCGACCTGACCGACGTCCCCGTGCCGCCGGTCTGGTGGTCGGAGCCGGACCCCGCCCCGCTCGGCACGCCGTTCTTCGTCATGGGCCGCGTCGACGGGCGCGTCCCGCCGGACATCATGCCCTACAGCTTCGGCGACAACTGGCTGTACGACGCCGCCCCGGACGACCAGCGGCATCTCCAGGACGCCACCGTCGACGTCCTCGCCCGCCTGCACGCCATCGACCGGCCGGCCGAGCGCTTCGCCTTCCTCGCCCCCGGCACCGCCGGCGACACCCCCCTGCGCCGCCGCGTCGGCGTCACCCGCGCCTGGTACGAGTTCGCGTCCGCCGGCGGCTTCCACTCCCCGCTGGTCGAGCGCGGGCTGGCGTGGCTCGACGACCACTGGCCGCAGGACGAGGGCGACCCGGTGCTGTGCTGGGGCGACTCCCGCATCGGCAACGTCCTCTACGACGGCTTCGCTCCCGCCGCCATCCTCGACTGGGAGATGGCCACGCTCGGGCCCCGCGAGCTCGACCTGGCCTGGCTGGTCTACGCCCATCGCATCTTCGACGACCTGGCGGCCCAGTTCGACCTGCCCGGCATGCCCCACTTCCTGCGGGCCGACGACGTCGGCGCCACCTACGAGGCCGCCACCGGCCACGCACTGCGCGACCTGGCGTTCTACGGCACGTACGCCGCGCTCCAGTACGCCATCGTGTTCCTCCGCACCGGCGCCCGGTCGGTCCACTTCGGCGAGACCGCCATGCCGGAGGCGGTCGACGACCTCATCATGAACCGCGACGCACTCGAGTCGATGCTCGCCGGTTCCTACTGGACCTGATCGGAGCCCGATGCAGCCCGTGCCCCTGGACGAGTACCCCGTCCACCAGACCCCCCTGTCGTTGCGCCACGTCGCCACGAGCGACCGCAACTTCTACGACCGCGCCTACTTCAACGCCCACGACCGCAGCGGCGACCTGTTCTTCATCACCGGCCTCGGCGTGTACCCCAACCTGGGCACCACCGACGCCTACGCCACGGTGCGCAAGGGCGACCGCCAGTGGACCGTCCGCTGCTCCGACGCCCTCGGCGACGACCGCCTCGCCCCCGCCGTCGGCCCCTACCGCGTCGAGGTGCAGGAGCCGCTGCAGCGCATCCGCCTCGTCTGCGACGGCGACGACCATGGGCTCGGCTTCGACCTCACCTGGGACGGCTCGTTCCCGGCGGTCATGGAGCAGCCGCACGTCATGCGGTCGGGTGCCCGGGCCATCCTCGACGCCTCGCGCTTCGCGCAGGTCGGCACCTGGTCGGGCGAGCTGCGGTTCGACGGCGGGACGACCACCGTCTCGCCCGACCTGTGGGTCGGCAGCCGCGACCGCTCGTGGGGCATCCGCCCGGTCGGCGAGGGCGAGCCCGCGGGGCGGCCGGCCGACGACCCCACCGCCGGCCTGTGGTGGCTCTACGTGCCGCTGCGGTTCGACGACTTCGCCGTGGTCGTGATCGTGCAGGAGCAGCCCGACGGGTTCCGCACCCTCAACGACGCCACCCGCATCTGGCCCGACGGGCGCATCGAGCAGCTCGGGTGGCCCGAGGTCGAGATCGACTACGCATCCGGCACCCGCCTCCCCACCCGCGCGGTCATCCACCTCACCCAGCGGGGCGGCAAGCCGCTCGACCTGGAGGTCGCCTCGCGGGGATGGATCGCCCTCCACGTCGGCGCCGGGTACGGCGGCGACCCCGACTGGGGGCACGGCCAGTGGCGCGGGCGCGGCTGGGTCGAGGGCGCCGAGTACGACCTGACCGACCCGGCGATCCTGGCCCGCGTCCCCTTCGGCGCGATCGACCACGTCGCCCGCGCCACCTGCGACGGCGCCGAGGGCTGGGGCCTGTTCGAGCACGGCACCATGGGCCGGCACGACCCCTCCGGCTTCACCGGCTGGGACTCGGTCGCCCCCTGACGCCACGTACCCGAGGCCCGGCCGAGGCGCGGTCCACACGCCGGCCAGGCGCGGCGAGGCGCGGCGGCGCGCCGCAGGGTGACGCCCCGGTCAGCCCGACCCGGCGCGCATGTCGGCCACCAGCCGGGGCAGCACCTCGGCCAGGACCCGGCGGTCCGGCGCGGGCCAGCCGGAGAGGACCGCCCCCAGCTCGTCGTGCATCGCCGCCTGGAGGCCGGCCCGGGTGCGGCGTCCCTCGGGGGTGGCGACGAAGCAGGCCGCCCGGCCGTCGGCGGGGTCGGCCCGGCGGGCCACCAGGCCGTCCCCCTCCAGGCGCTGCAGGGCCCGGCTGGTGACGGGCAGGCTCAGGTCCATCAGCCCGGCCAGCCGGGACACACGGATCGGGCCCAGGTCGTCGACCCGGCGCAGGAACTCCCAGCCGGTGCGCGAGAGCCGGATGCCGGCCCGGTCCTGGCGCGCCTGGTGCAGGCGGCGGCTGGACGCCAGGCGGAACAGGTCGGTGATCGCCGCCTCCACCGCCCGCACGGTGTCGTCCAGGTCGGGGCCCGCGCCGGTGCCGGGATCACCGCCGCCCGGGCCACGGCCCCGCACGGCGCGACCGCCGGGACCGGTGCCGTCCAGGCCGGTGCCAACGGGGTCGGGGGGCGCGTTCACCGGAGTCGAACTGGCCACAGGCTGCGCAGCGTACCGGCCCCGGCCCCGCATCTCAGGGTTAGGGTCGGTCCGTGACGACGATCCCCGCCGCCGACGGCGGCACCCGGCACGACACCGGGCGCGACCCCGTCCCCGACCCGGCCGCCGCCGCTCGCCTCGACACCATCGTCGCCCGGCTGGTCGCGGACCTCACGCTGGACGAGAAGGCCGCGCTGACCGCGGGCGTCGACATGTGGACCACCGCCGCGGTCCCCCGCCTGGAGATCCCCGCCGTGCGGCTCACGGACGGCCCCAGCGGCGCCCGCGGCACCGAGATGGGGCCCGCCGGGCCGCGGGCCTGCTGCGTGCCGTGCGGGTCGGCGCTCGGCGCCACCTGGAGCCCCGAGGTGCTCGGCGCGGTCGGGGCCGTGCTCGGCCGCGAGGCACGGGACAAGGGCGCCCGGGTGCTGCTGGCCCCGACCGTCAACATGCACCGATCGCCCCTCGCCGGTCGGAACTTCGAGTGCTACTCCGAGGACCCGCTGCTGGCCGGGCTCCTGGCCGCCGCCTTCGTCCGGAGCGCGCAGGCCCAGGGGGTGGCCACCACGGTCAAGCACCTGGTGGCGAACGACGCCGAGCACCAGCGCTACACCATGAGCTCCGACGTCGACGAGCGGGCGCTGCGCGAGATCTACCTGCGGCCCTTCGAGCTCGCCGTCCGGAAGGGCGGGACGCTCGGCGTGATGACCA
Source organism: Acidimicrobiales bacterium (assembly GCA_035693765.1). GTDB lineage: Bacteria > Actinomycetota > Acidimicrobiia > Acidimicrobiales > VFJN01 > ZC4RG19. Next base: position 3,127 of record DASSGC010000742.1, on the reverse strand, counting down.
GCTACAACCGGCTGAACGGCCGCTGGTGCACCGAGCGGCCCGACCTGCTCGGCGGCATCCTGCGGGACGAGTGGGGCTTCGACGGGTTCGTCGTCACCGACTGGTTCGCGGTCGCCACGACGGCGGCATCGGCCCGCGCCGGCGTCGACCTGGAGATGCCCGGCCCCGGCCGCGCCTTCGGCCCCGCGCTGGCGGCCGCGGTCCGGGCGGGCGAGGTCGACGAGGCCGCGGTCGACGCCCAGGTGACCCGGCTCCTCGGCGTCCTGGCTCGCCTCGGCGCGCTGGAGGACGACGGGCCCGGCCCGGAGACCGGGGTCGACCGGCCGGAGCACCGGGCCGTGGCCCGCCGGGCGGCCACCGAGTCGATGGTGCTGCTCGCCAATGACGGGCTCCTCCCCCTCGACCGGGCAGCGTTGCGCACGGTCGCGGTCATCGGCCCCAACGCCGACCGGGCGCAGATCATGGGCGGCGGATCGGCCTCGCTCCGGGCCCACCACCTCGTCACGCCCCGGGAGGCGCTGGTCGCCGCGCTCGGCGACGGCGTGACCGTGGTCCACGAGCCGGGCTGCGACAACCGGCGGCTCGTGCCGCCGCTGGGCGGCACGGGCGTGGTCGACCCCGACGGCACGCCCGGTTTCCACGTCGACTGGTTCGCCAACCCCGACCTCGCCGGCCCGCCGGCCCACACCTCGCAGGTTCCCGAGGCGGACATCTTCACCTTCGAGCCCCCGCGGGGCCTCGTCCGCACCGGCTGGTCGCTCCGGGCCTACGCCACCCTCACGCCCGAGGTGACCGGCGAGCACCTGTTCACGCTGGTCCAGTCCGGGCGGGGACGGCTGCAGATCGCCGGGGAGGTCGTGATCGACGGCGTGGCCTCGCCGCCGCCCCGGGGCACCGCGTGGTTCGGCGTCGGCAGCCAGGAGGCCCGGGCGACCGTCGCGCTCACCGCGGGGCAGCCGTGCGACGTGGTGCTGGAGCTGTCGACCGGCGAGGGTCGCGGCCACGGCGGCCTCCGCATCGGCCACCGGCCGCCCGAGCCCCCCGACCTGCTGGAGCGCGCCGTGTCCGCCGCCGCGGCCGCCGACGCCGTGGTGCTCGTCGTCGGCACCACCGGCGAGTGGGAGTCCGAAGGCGACGACCGGCCCACGATGGACCTGCCGGGACGCCAGGACGAGCTGGTCCGGCGGGTGCTGGCCGCCAACCCCGCCACGGTCGTGGTCGTCAACGCCGCGTCCCCCGTGACGATGGACTGGGCGCCCGAGGCGCGGGCCCTGCTCCAGATCTGGTTCGGCGGCCAGGAGATGGCCGCCGCGCTGGCCGACGTGCTGCTGGGCGCCGCCGAGCCGGCCGGGCGGCTGCCCATGACCCTCCCCCTGCGCCTGGAGCACAACCCCTCGTTCGGCAACTTCCCCGGCGAGAACGGCCACGTCGCCTACGCCGAGGGCGTGCTCGCCGGCTACCGCTGGTACACGGCCCGGCACCTCCCGGTGCGGTTCCCGTTCGGGCACGGCGGGTCGTACACGACGTTCGCGCTCGGCCCGCCGGCCGTGTCGTCGCCGACGGTCTCGGCCGGCGACCCGCGCCCGCTCACGGTGACGGTCCCCGTCACCAACACGGGCGGGCGGCGGGGCGCCGAGGTCGTCCAGTGCTACGTCGCCCCGCCGCCGGGCCGGCTGACCCGGCCGCCCCGGTCGCTGGCCGGGTTCGCCAAGGTGTGGCTCGATCCCGGCGAGACGGCGACGGTGGCGTTGGAGATCGACGAGCGGGCCCTCGCCTACTGGGACCCGGGCCAGCCCGACCGGGCCGAGGTGGCCGACAAGGCCGCGTCGGTCCCCATGGCCGGCGGGCGGGGGCCGGCGCCGGAGCCGGGCTGGCGGGTCGACCCCGGCCCCCATGAGCTGCACGTGGGGACCAGCGTGGCGGCGATCCGCCACGTCGTCACCGTGGACGTCGTGGCCTGAAATCCCCGGGGCCCGGCGGGGTCGCCGCCGGTACCGTGCGGTCCATGCCCGACGCCCCGCACCCGGCGTTCGCAGCCGGCCAGCTCGTCACCGTGTTCCGCTCGTGGCGGCGGCCGGGCTCGGCCGAGGAGTACGACGAGACGGACGCCGAGATGGAGCGGCTGGCCCACACCATGCCTGGCCTGGTCGACGTCAAGAGCTTCGCGGCGCCCGACGGCGAGCGCGTCACGATCACCACGTTCGCCGACGAGGAGAGCCAGCGGGCCTGGCGCGAGCACGCCGCCCACCGGGCGGCCCAGCAGGCCGGCCGCGACCGCTTCTACGCCGGCTACACGCTGCAGGTGGCCGAGACGATCCGAGCCCGCACCTTCGCCGCCGACCCGTGACGCCCGCCGGCCGGGCGGCCCGGGCGCCCGCCGCCGCGCCCGCGCCCTGACGCGTCAGGCCCAGATCGCCTGGACGCAGCCGTCGGGCCAGGCGACCGCCCCGAACGCCCGGGCGGCTCCGGCGGCGATGCGCCGGGCCGACCACGCGGCGGCCGCCGCGTCGAGCACGTCGTCCTCGGCGGCCCCCGTGCCGCGCCGGCCGAGGCCGTCGGGCAGCGCGATGCCGGCGGCGGCGAGCGCGGCCCGCCGCTCCGCCACACCCTCCGGCGTCGCCTTGCGGGTGGCGAGCGGGCCGCCGGCCATCACGGCGAACGACGTCTCGGGGTGCACCTCGTGCACCTCGCCCGGCCGCGCCCGGTGCCAGGCCTCGACCTCGGCGATCTTCGGGCCGAGCGCCCACGCCTGCCTGCTCGGCGCCTTGCCCGTCGCGGCCCGGGCGACGGCACAGGCCTCGGCGTAGGTCGCGGCGGCGTAGGCGGCGCGGGGCGGGACCACGAACAGCGTGTGGCGCCTCGCCCCCAGGAAGCGCCGCGTCTCGACGTCGCACGGGCGCGGCCACGGGCGGTCGGACAGGTGCAGCGGCATGTCGACGGCCACGGCGGCAACCTCCCCCACCCGGTCCATGAGCGCGACGATGGCCGGCCCGAACACGGCCCGCGGCGGCGCGCCGCCGCCGAGCACGACACCCACCCAGCCGCCCCGGCAGCCGTCGACCCCGACGACCCGCCGCACGCCCTCTCCGCCGCTAGGCACCGGCTAGCCTTTCCCACGGACCGTCAG
>DASSGC010000741.1:0-5165 GCA_035693765.1 Acidimicrobiales bacterium | reverse complement strand
GGGGCAGCGGGGCCGTCGGGTGTCCTCGCGGGCCGGGCCGGCTGTGGCCGGAGCGGGGGTTGGTGGGGGCAGCGGGGCGGTCGGGTGTCCTCGCGGGCCGGGCCGGCTGTGGCCGGAGCGGGGGTTGGTGCGGGGGCGCGCGGGGTCGTTGGGTGCTTTCGCGGGCCGCGCCGGCTGTGGCCGGAGGGTGGTGGGGGCCTGGGGCGGGTGTCTGGTGGTTGGGGGTGTTGCGGGCGAATGGGCGGCGTCCAGCGCCTCAGGCTCCCTCCGGCGCTGGCTGAGCGGGTCGGCGGCGCATGCTGGCGGGGAACGGCGGCGCCGGCGGCCCGGGTACGTTGGTCCGCCGTGCCCGCGCCGTCGCCCGCCCTGCCCGGTGACTTCCTCGCCGGATGCGTGGCGAGCGTCGGTGATTCCAACGTGCTCCGCGACCCCGACGTGACGGCGACCTACACAGTCGACTGGACCCGCCGGTGGCAGGGCTCGACCCCGGCGGTCGTCCGCCCGCGGACGACGGCGGAGGTGGCGGAGATCGTCACGCTGGCGCGGGAGCACGCGGTGGCCCTGGTCCCGCAGGGCGGCAACACCGGTCTGGTGGGCGGCGGCGTGCCGTTGCGGGGCGAGGTGATCGTGAGCCTCTCGCGGCTGACCGACCTCGGTCCGGTCGACACGCTGGCGGGCCAGGTGACCGCCGGAGCCGGCGTCACGCTGGCCGCGCTCCGGCACCACGCCGCGGCGTCCGGGCTGGCGTTCGGCGTCAACATCGGGTCCCGCGAGTCGGCGACGGTCGGGGGGATGGTGGCGACCAACGCCGGCGGTGTCCACGTCGTGCGGTACGGGCCGATGCGGGCCCAGGTCGTCGGCGTCGAGGCCGTGCTCGGCACGGGTGCGGTGATCAGCCGGCTATCGGGCCTCGTCAAGGACAACACGGGCTACGACCTCGCGCAGATCCTGTGCGGCAGTGAGGGCACGCTCGGCATCGTGACCGCGGCCCGGCTCCGGCTCGTGCCGCCGCCGGGTCAGATCGTGACCGCCATCGTGGCGCTGACCTCGGTGGCGGGCGCGGTGCGGGTGGCGGCCGCGTTGCGCCGCACCCTGCCCGGGGTCCAGGCGCTGGAGCTGATGACCGGGCCGAGCCTCCGGCTGGTGGCGCGGCTGTGGGACACGCCGCCCCCGGTCGGTCCCGACGCGGGTGCCTACCTGCTGGTCGAGGTGGCGGCGCCGAGCGACCCGCTCCCGGCCCTCGCCGCGGCCGTGGAGGCCGCGGGGCCCGAGGTCATCGATGCCGCGGTGGCAGGCGAGCGGGCCGACCGGGCCCGGCTGTGGCGCTGGCGCGAGGGACACTCGGAGGCGGGCGGCAAGCTCGGCGTGGTCCACAAGCTGGACGTGACGCTCCCGACCGCCGAGCTGGCCGGGTTCTGCGACGAGGTGGCCGACCGGGTCGAGGCCGCCTGGCCGGGCGCGACGCTCCTGCTGTTCGGGCACGTCGGCGACGGCAACGTGCACGTCAACGTCGTCGGGCCGCCGGCCGACGACGAGGCGGTCGACGACGTGGTGCTCGGGCTCGTGGTCGAGCGGGGCGGGTCGATCAGCGCGGAGCACGGCATCGGCACGCTGAAGCGCCGGTGGCTGGCCCGCGATCGCAGTGCGTCCGAGGTCGAGGCGATGCGGGCGGTCAAGCGAGCGCTCGACCCCGACGGCATCCTCAACCCCGGCGCGCTGCTGCCCTGAGCGTCACCGCACCTGGTCGAGGACCGGCTGCGCCTCGTCCTCGCGGAGGATCAGCACCGCGCCCGAGCCGTTGCGGTCGTTGTCGACGGGGAGCTCCAGGGGCGCAGGGTCGATGCTCCGCATGCCCCAGGCGAGGCGCATCGCGTCGAACATCGACATCTCGTCGTCGATCCGCAGGCCGCCCGCCAGGCCACTGGCGGCACTGGCGAGCGAGAAGGGGTTCTTGGTGTTGCCGAGCTCCGCGAACACGGTCTGGAGGAACTGGCGCTGCCGTAGCTGGCGGCCGATGTCGGCGGTCGGGTCCTCGACCTCCTCGCCGTCGATGACCTCGGTGTAGTGGCGTGACCGGACGTAGGCGAGGGCCTGCTCACCGTCGAGCTTCTGCGGCCCGGCCTCGGTGATGAAGAGGCCCGACTCGGTGTCGGTGACGGGATGGGGGAAGTCGATGGTGATGCCGCCGAGCCCGTCGACCAGGCCGGCGAAGCTCACGAAGTCGACCTCGACGTAGCGATCGATGGGGATGCCGAGGCTCTGGGTGATGGTGTCGACGAGCCGGGTCGGGCCGCCGTTGTAGGCGGCGTTGATCTTCTGGCTGTCGCCCGTGCCCGCGATCGGGACGTAGAGGTCGCGGGGGATCGACAGCATCTTCGTGTTGTCGCCGTCGACGTGGAGCACCATCATCGTGTCGGACCGCTTGCCCCCCGGGGCCTCGCTGCCGTTGAACCCCGCGTCGCCCTCCTCCGTGACGTTCTCGCGGGAGTCCGAGCCGACGATGAGGTAGTTGGTCCCGTTCCCGGCGGCGGTGAGCGACGTCCCGAGGTCGACCTTCTCGATGCGGTTGAAGATGCTGCGGGCGTAGAGGAACGTGCCGATCAGCGCGAGGACCAGCACGACGCCGGTGATGCCCAGCACCCGTCGCCAGCGGAGGCGCCGGTACCAGGGCCGGTCCGAGCGCGGTGAGCGGGGCGGGACGGCGCGGGCAGGGAGGTCGTCGGGCGAGCGGGGCCGGAACTGGCGGGGATCGTCGGGTCCACCGGCGCCGGACCGCCCACCGTGGCCACCCCCAGGCGGGGGCCCGGGCCTCGGGGGCGCGCTGCCACGCCGACGGGTCGCGGAGCCCGGCGGAGCCGATGGTGCGGGGATGAACACCCGCCGAGGATCGGCCGCCGAGGACCGTTCGGGTTGGTGGAAGCGGTCGGTCACGAGATCGCCAGGGTACTGCCGTGCCCGCACAGGGCGGAGTCATCTGCGGACACGGCTGCAACCGGGGTCGGGTCCGGCCCACAGATCCGGGACGGTGGGGGGTGCGAGGGATTCGTCGCTGTCGCCGTCGCGGTCGTCGGGGTCCGCAGTCGAGGGCAGGGTCGGGAGTGGGTGGTTTGGTCGCAGCAGCCGTCGCCGTCGCCGGGGTCGGGTCCGGCTCCGGGTCGGGGGTGGCGCGTGTGTGGGTGGTCTGGTACCGGTCGCGGTCGCCGGCTCCGGGTCGGGCACGGTGGGGGGTGTGAGGGATTCGTCGCCGTCGCTGTAGTCAGTTCGCAACCGTGCCGGCGCCATCCGCACCGTGGACTCAGGCCTCGGGTCGGCGACGTCGGGTGCCCGGTGTGCGGCGGTCGGGATTGGTGTCGGTCGCGGTCGCTGACGACGACGGGAGCGGGGGCGGTCAGCGCTTGTCGGTCACCCCCGCTTGATCGAAGGTCGCCATCTCGTGCAGCACGCGTGCTGCGGCCTCGACCAGCGGCACGGCCAGCACGGCGCCGGTCCCTTCGCCGAGCCGGAGGCCGAGGTCGATCATCGGGTCGAGCGCCAGCGCACCGAGCACCGCAGCAGCGCCAGGCTCGGGCGAGCGGTGGCCGGCCAGGACCGCGACCTCGACCCCGGGCACGAGCCTGCTGGCGACGAGCAGCGCCGAGGCGGCGATGACGCCGTCGACCACGACCGGGACCTGCAACGCGGCGCCGCCGACGATGAAGCCGGCCAGCGCCGCCTGCTCCAGGCCACCGACCTCGGCCAGGATCGCCAGTGGATCGTCGCCGTAGGCGTAGTTCGCCCGGGCGGCAGCGGCGGCGACCAGCGCCGTCTTGCGGGTGAGGGCGTCGTCGTCGATGCCGGTGCCCCGTCCGGTGACGGCCGGCGCCGGGCGGTCGGTCAGGGCCGCGACGAGGGCCGCGGAGGGCGTCGTGTTGGCGATGCCCATGTCGCCGGTCACCAGGCAGCGGGCCCCGGCCGCCACCAGTTCGGCAGCGACCTCGGCGCCGATGTCGAGGGCTTGGCGCGCCTCGACCTCGGTCATGGCCGGGCCCGTCGTCAGGTCGGCCGTGCCCGGGCGGACCTTGCGTCGTACCAGGCCCGGGGCGGCGGCGAAGTCGGCGGCCACGCCCACGTCGACGACCGTCACCTCGACGCCGGCCTGCCTCGCGAGCACGTTGATGGCCGCGCCTCCCCTCAGGATGTTGGCCACCATCTGGGTGGTGACCTCCTGCGGCCAGGGTGATACGCCCTGTGCGTGGACCCCGTGGTCGCCGGCGAACACCGCAACCGCCGCCGGGCGGGGGAGTGGCGGCGGCGACGCCCCGGCGATGCCGGCGAGCTGCACCCCGACGTCCTCGAGGCGGCCGAGCGCGCCGGGCGGCTTGGTGAGACGCAGGTGGCGGTGCCGGGCGGCGAGCTCGGCCTTGCGGTCGAGGGGGCCGACGAGCAGCGCGGCGGCAGCGAACGCGCCGGTGCGCGCGGCGAGCCAGTCGAACACCACGCGGTGCACCGTGCGGCCGCCTTCGACCACGACACGTGCGAAGCCCTGACCGGCGGCCGGATCGACACGTCGGTGGCTGCCGGGCCCGTCGGATCCATCGGGCACTGAGCCGGGCGTGGCGGCGGACGGGCGATCAGGGATCGCCACCGCCGGGACACGTCCCTCGACCACCAGGACGCGCTCGACCGGCATGTCCTGGCCGGCGGCAGCCGCATCGACCACATCGACACCGTCGACCAGGAGCCCGGCCCTGGCCATGTGGCCGCGCGGCGCGTCGAGCCCACCCGGCGACGCCGGATCGACCGCGATCTGCACCGGGATGCCGCTGCGGGCCAGGGCGGCGAGCAGCCGGCGAGCACCGGGCTGTGCCACGGCGCCGGGCGGGCGCTCGCGACCGGTGGCGGGCTCCGGTGGGTCGACGAGGACGCCGGCGTCGAACACGACCGCGTCGACGGGAGGGGGCGCCGGGAGGGTCGGGGTGTGCTCGGTGTCGTGCATCGCGGGTCCTGTCACAGGGGCGGTCGGAACAACGGCTGGCCGTCATCATGGCAGCCGACCGATGCGGGCCATAAATGACGTGACAAGCACTGGATGAGAGTTATACTACACAACATGCATCGAAACGCAATGGTAAATGAGGAAGTACTGGCGAATAAGGAAGTGGTGAACGCGGAAGTCACATCCCGAG
>DASSGC010000740.1:0-15811 GCA_035693765.1 Acidimicrobiales bacterium | reverse complement strand
CGCGCATGATGCTGGGGACCTCCACCACGTCGTCGGCGGTTGTGTGCACCCGGCATCAAAACCCGGGACAACCCGACGACTGGTGGATGGTCACCTACTGCGCGAAACCCCTGCTCAGAAGCCCTTTCGCCTATCCGCGCGACCTCTAAGAGGCCGAGCGGATAGGGAGCTCGCCACGGCCTACGCGTGGGGATTTGGCGTGGAAGCACCAGCTCCACAGCTCGGCCGGCCGGCAACGCAGCACGGTGACACGCGCCGGCGTGACCTATCCGCTCGAGTCCTAAGAGGCCGAGCGGATAGGGCGCTCGCCACGGCCTACGCGTGGCGATTTGGAGCGGGAGCACCAGCTCGACAGCTCGGCCGACCGGCAATGCAGCACGGTGACCGGCAGCGACGTGACCTATCAGCGCACTCTGTAAGGGAGGCCCGCGGCGGTCGCCGATGGTGCGCGCGCCCGTTGATTGTCACACCCCCTCCGTAATCTCCCGCCCATGAACGCCGCGCTGCTCGTCGTCGCCGCCGTCATCGGGGTCCTGGCCGGTCTCGTGGCCGCGCTCGCCGCGGTGGCGCGGCTCCGCCCGCCGGGCGACGCCGGTTCCGGTGTGGGCGGGCCGGGTGCCGATGCCGCGGCCCGGGTGCTGGCCGAGCGCGAAGCCACGCTGCGGGCCGCCGTCGACGCCGCGGTCGACACCGTGGTCAAGGTGGCCGGCGAGCGGCTGGGCGCGCAGGCCGACGCCGGGTCGCGGGAGCTGGCCAGCCGCACGCAGGTGTTCGAGCAGCGGGTGGGCGAGATGCAGGGCTCGATGGCCGATCAGCTCGCGGTGCGCAACGCCGCGGTCGAGCAGCACATGGGCGACGTGCGAGCCGAGCTGGCCCGGGTGGCCGAGCTGGTGGGCCGCCTCCAGAGCGAGCGGGCCGAGCAGCACGGCCGGGTCGAGTCCCGGCTGGCCGAGGTGGCGGCGGTCAGCGCCCGGCTGGCCGACACCACGCAATCGCTGCGCCAGGCGCTGGCCAACCCGCGGGCCCGGGGCCAGTGGGGCGAGCGCATGGCCGACGACGTCCTGCGGGCCGCCGGGCTGGTCGAGGGCATCAGCTACCGCAAGCAGTCGGCCACCGCCGCGGGCACGATCCCCGACTTCACGTTCCTGCTGCCGGGCGGGCGGGTGCTGCACATGGACGTGAAGTTCCCGGTCGACAACTACCTGCGGTACCTCGAGGCGGCGTCCGATCGCGAGCGCGACCAGCACGCGATCGCCTTCGTGCGCGACGTGCGGGCCCGGGTGCGCGAGCTGTCGGGCCGGGTCTACATCGACCCGGACGAGACGCTCGACGAGGTGCTGCTGTTCATCCCCAACGAAGCCGTCTACGCGTTCGTCCACAGCCACGACCGCGACCTGGTCGAGGTGGCGCTGCGGCAGAAGGTGGTGCTGTGCTCGCCGAGCACGTTGTTCTCGGTGCTGGCGGTCATCCGCCAGGCGGTGGAGCAGACGCAGCTCCAGCGGACGTCGGACGAGATCCTGGCCTGCCTGGCGGCGTTCGAGCAGCAGTGGGGCAAGTTCTCCGACGCGCTCGACAAGGTCGGCCGCGGCCTCGACACGGTCCGCCGGAGCTGGGACGACCTGAGCGGCACGCGACGCCGCCAACTCGAGCGCCACCTCGACCGGGTGGGCGAGCTGCGGTCCCGCCGGGTGGGTGCCGGTCCCGGCCCTGGTGCCGGCGCGGATACCGGCTGCGAGGCCGAGCGGCTGCCGGGCGAGATGGGGGGCGCCGCGGGACTGCCGGCGCTGGGCGTGGCACCGGGGGCACCGGGGGCGCCGGGGGCGCCGGGCGGTGGCGAGGGCGAGCGCGAGGCGCTCCGCCGGGCGGCGGGTGACATCCGTCCGCTGCCCCGGCCGCCCCGGTCCGCCACCGGGTGACGGGCTTTCCGGTGCGGGTCCGGCTGGCGGTCGGCGGTGTCTGTCCCCGGAACGCGGTTCGCCGATGCCGGCGTCCTCGGGTATGGATTACGGCGGATGTCCTCCTCCGATCAGCGCAAGAGCGCGCGCCCCCAGGTGCGCGCCGCCGGTGGCGTCGTGTGGCGCGCGGCGGTGGCCGCGGGCGCAGACGGCGCCACCTACGACGACGCGGAGATCGTGCTCGTCCATCGGCCCCGCTACGACGACTGGTCGTTCCCGAAGGGCAAGCTCCACCGGGGGGAGTCGTTCGAGGAGGCGGCCGTCCGCGAGGTCGTCGAGGAGTGCGGCTTGGTGTGCGAGCTGGGCGAGGAGCTGCCCTCGGTGACGTACCTCGACGGCAAGGGCCGCACCAAGCTGGTGCGGTACTGGGCGATGCGGGTGGTCGGGGTGGAGCCCTGGGTCCCCAACGACGAGGTCGACGTGCGCCGGTGGGTGGGCTTCGACGAGGCCGCCGGGATGCTCACGTACGAGCACGACCGCGAGCTGCTCGAGCTGCTACGGGGCGAGCTCGGCTGAGCACGTTTCGCCTGGTCCCGGTGTAGAAACGCCCGACCGCGCGGCTCGTTGGCCGAACGTTGCCGTCCCGTTCACCTCTGGTTCATGCTCGTCGACCCCGGGCGTTCACCTGCTCTTCGTACGGTGCTTGCACATGGCTATGAGCGCGCTCGTTACGACAGCAGAGCAGAGCCCAAGGGAGGGCAATCCCGTGCAGTTCACCAAGCAGCGCCGCCTGGCGTGGCTGTCCGTCGTCGTGGCCGCCGGCCTGATCGTCGCCGCCTGCGGCGACGACGACAGCACCGAGACCGGCGGCGATTCGGGCGGCGGCGACGTCTCCGGCGACGTCAACGTCTCGGGCTCGTCTACCGTCCAGCCCATCTCCACCGCGGTCGGCGAGGCCTACATGGACGAGAACGCCGAGGTCACCGTCAACGTCGACGGCCCCGGCACCGGCGACGGCTTCGAGCTCTTCTGCCAGGGCGACACCGACATCTCGGACGCGTCCCGGCCCATCAAGGACGAGGAGAAGGCGGCCTGCGACGAGGCCGGCATCGAGTACGTCGAGCTGCAGGTCGGCTTCGACGGCATGGCGGTCATGACCAGCGCCAACAACGACGCGGTCGAGTGCCTGAGCTTCGCCGACCTCTACGCCCTCATCGGGCCGGAGGCCGAGGGCTTCGCCAAGTGGTCGGACGCCGCGTCCATCGCGACGGCGCTGGGCAGTACGACGGAGCTGCCCGACGCCGATCTGGCGCTCACCGGACCGGGCACCGAGTCCGGCACCTACGACTCGTTCATCGAGATCGCGCTCGCGCCCATCGCCGAGGAGCGGGGCCAGCCCGAGGACAAGATCGAGACCACCCGGAGCGACTACGACGCCTCGCCCGACGACAACGTCATCATCCAAAACATCGAGGCGTCGGACTCGTCCCTCGGCTGGGTCGGCTTCGCCTACGCCGAGCAGGCCGGCGACCAGATCAAGGAGCTGGCCCTCGCGGAGGAGCCCGGCGGCGAGTGCGTCGAGCCGAGCGTCGAGACGATCGCCGACGGCACCTACCCGCTGTCCCGGTCGCTCTACATCTACGTGAACACGGCCAAGGCCGAGGAGAACCCGGCCGTGGCCGGTTACGTGGACTTCTACCTGGACGGCCTGGCCGGCTTCGTCGAGGACTCGGGCTACGTCCCGCTGCCGGAGGATCAGGCCGCCGCCACCGTCTCCGCCTGGGAAGGCCGCTGACGGTTGACCGCCGTCACGTCGCCGCACGCGACACCTGTGGGGTCGGGCCGAGTGCCCGGCCCCACCGGCCTCCCCGGGGCGACGATCGTGCCGGCGGTCACCACCGACGCTCCCCGCGTTCGACCGGTCCCCCGCGGGGGCAACGAGCCGGCGCCGGGGACACGTCCCCGCCCCGCCACTAGGGTCGGCCGCAGGACCGGCCGCTCCGCCGCCGTCGGTCGCTGGACCGGCCGCCCCGCCGGTCCGTGGCCGGCCATCTCCCCACGTCCCCCCGCGACGACCGAGGTCTGAGCCATGGTCGCGACGACCCGCCCCCCGCACAGCCCCGCCGACCGGCCACCGATCGACCTGTCCGGCGACACCCGCCGGCACCGGCGGGAGCGTGTCGTCGGCGCCGTCTTCTTCCTCGCCGCCGCCACCTCGGTCGTGGTCAGCGCCACGATCGTCGTGTCCCTGTTCGGCAAGGGCTGGGAGTTCATCTCCCGGGCCGATTGGGGCAACGTCCTGACGTCCGACACCTGGAACCCGCGGCAGAACACCTTCGGGGTCCGCCCGCTCGTCATGGGCAGCGTCATCGTCACCGGCATCGCCATGCTCGTGGCCGTGCCCCTCGGGCTGGGCGCGGCCGTCTACCTGTCCGAGGCCGCCCCACCCCGCGTGCGGGCGGTGCTCAAACCGATCCTCGAGGTGCTGGCCGGCGTGCCGTCGGTCGTGCTCGGGTACTTCGCCCTCAGCTGGATCGCCCCCAACGTGGTCGGCCGCATCTTCGGCGAGGAGCACGGCCGGGGCGGCAGCATGCTGGCCGCCGGCATCGGCGTCGGCATCCTCACCATCCCGCTGGTGGCGTCGGTGTCGGAGGACGCGATGCGGGCCGTCCCGAACTCGCTGCGGGAGGCGAGCGCCGGGATCGGCGCCCGGCGGATCACCACCACGGTCCGGGTGGTGATCCCGGCGGCGGTGTCGGGCCTGGTCGCCGCCTTCATCCTCGCCGCCTCCCGGGCCATCGGCGAGACGATGGTGGTCTTCATCGCCGCGGGCGCCGCCACCGTCGGCCAGTTCACGACCAACCCGGTGGACTCCGGTCTCACGATGACCGCCGCCATGGCGTCGCTGGCCACCGGCACCGACAGCGTGAAGGGCGCCACCCTCGCCTACCCGAGCCTCTACATGGTGGGGATCGTGCTGTTCTTCCTCACGTTGCTGCTCAACGTCGTCGGCAACCGGTTCGTGCGCCGCGTGCGCCAGGCCTACTGAGGGACCGGCGACCGATGGCACTCACCACCATCAGCGGCAACGCAGGTGCCGTGCAGGGCAGCGTCGCCCGCGCGATCGAGGGGCGCAGGGCCGACGTGAAGGGCCGGGTGTTCGACCTGGCGCTCGTGAGCTGCCTGCTCGTGTCGCTGGCGATCCTGACCATGCTCCTCGTGGACGTGGCGCGCGACGGGCTCCCCGTCTACTCCGAGCGGGGCGAGCAGTTCCTGAACGGCGGGCTGTCGCAGTCCGCCGCCCGGGCGGGCATCGCCCAGGGGCTCATCGGCTCGTTCTGGATCGCGGTGTCGGTCGTCGTGGTGGCGCTGCCGCTCGGCATCGGCGCCGCCATCTACCTGGAGGAGTACGCCCCCCGCAACCGCCTGACCTCGTTCATCGAGATCAACGTCCGCAATCTGGCCGGCGTCCCGTCGGTGGTCTACGGGCTGCTGGGCCTGGCGGTGTTCGTCGAGGTCTTCGGCGGCTTCAGCGGCAGCGACGACGTGAACCGCCGCACGCTGGCCGCCGCCGGCCTCACGCTGGCGGTGCTGGTGCTGCCGATCGTCATCATCACGACGTCGGAGGCCATCCGGGCGGTGCCGAACGAGCTGCGGGAGGGGGCCTACGGGGTGGGCGCGACCCGCTGGGAGGTCATCCGCACCCAGATCATGCCCTATGCCATGCCGGGCATCATGACCGGCGGGCTGCTGTCGATCGCCCGGGCGGTGGGCGAGGCGGCACCGCTGATCCTGGTCGGCGCGCTGACCGGCCTGGCCGGGCGGTCGCCGGGTCTGAGCATCGGCAGCTTCCTCGACCCGAGCGCGCTCACCGAGCGGTTCACGGCCATGCCGACGATCATCACCACCTGGGCCAAGCTGCCCTCGGAGGAGTTCAAGACCGCCAACGCGGCCGCCGCCATCATCGGCATGCTGGTCTTCGTGCTGCTGGTCAACTCCGTCGCCATCGTCCTGCGCAACCGCTTCGAGAAGAGGAGGGCGTGATGCCCGACCACGGCGCCGCGACCACCGCCGACGCCCCGCCAACCAACAGGGAGGCCCCGCTGCCCCAGGGGATGGCCGTCTCCGCCCACGACGGGCCCGCCCCCGACCAGCTCCCGATCGTGTTCGAGGTCCGGGACCTGAGCGTTTACTACGGCGACTTCCGGGCGGTGCGCGACGTGGACCTCGACATCCGGCAGCACGAGATCTCGGCCTTCATCGGCCCGTCCGGCTGCGGCAAGTCGACGGTGCTGCGCTGCTTCAACCGCATGAACGACCTCATCCGTGGGGCCCGGGCCCAGGGCGTGGTCAACTACCACGGCGTGCCGCTGTACGGGCCCAGGGTCGACCCGGTCGAGGTCCGGCGCCGCATCGGCATGGTGTTCCAGAAGCCCAACCCGTTCCCGAAGTCGATCTTCGACAACGTGGCCTACGGGCCCCGGCTGCTGGGGCGCAAGCGGAAGTCCGAGCTCGCGGCCACGGTCGAGGAATCGCTGCGCAAGGCCGCGCTGTGGGACGAGGTGAAGGACCGGCTCGGCGAGTCGGCGAACGGGCTGTCGGGTGGCCAGCAGCAGCGGCTGTGCATCGCCCGGGCGATCGCCACCCGGCCCGACGTGCTGCTCATGGACGAGCCGTGCTCCGCGCTCGACCCCATCGCGACGTCCCGCATCGAGGACCTCATGCAGGAGATCAAGGACGAGTTCACGATCGTGATCGTCACCCACAACATGCAGCAGGCGGCCCGGGTGTCCGACGCCACGGCGTTCTTCTCCACGGAGGTCAATCCCGACTCCGACCGCCGGACGGGTGTGCTGGTGGAGTTCGACCGCACGGAGGCGATCTTCTCGAACCCCGCCGACGAGCGGACCGAGAACTACATCACCGGGCGCTTCGGGTAGATGACCACCGAAGAGGCGCCGGTGCCGCTCCGGCTCGCCTTTCACGAGGAGCTCGACCAGCTCCGGCTCCAGGTCGAGGTCATGGGCGTCTGCGTCGACAAGAACCTCGAGCGGATGCGCCAGGTGCTCGACCACGGCGACCCGGACGGTCGCACCGTGGCGGCCGCCCTGGTGGCCGACGACGAGATCGACGGCATGCACGTGTCGCTGCTCGAACGCTGCTACGACCTGCTCAACCGCGAGTCACCCGTGGCGTCCGAGCTGCGGTTCGTCGTGTCGGTGGTGCGGATCCTGTCCGAGTTCGAGCGCATCGGCGACCTTGCGCTGCGGGTGGTCAAGCTGGCCCCCGACGTCCAGGAGCTGTCGGAGAGCGGCCGGGCCTGGGACATCGTGCGCACGCTCGTCGACGTGGCGGTCGAGCAGTACCGGACGGCGCTGCGGGCATGGTCGGCCCAGGACCTCGCCCTCGCCGCCCAGCTCGCCGACGCCCGCCCCCGGCTCGACTCGTTCCACTCCCGGCTGCTGAGCGAGCTGCGCCGCGTCGACGGGCCGGACGCGCCCGCCGTCGCGGTGCACCTGTACGTGGCCGGCCAGGCCGCCGACCGCATCGCGGATCACGCGGCGGTCATCGGGGCACGCCTCCGCTACCTGCTGACCGGCGAGCCGGAGCACCTGGCCGCCGAGGTCCGGTGAGGGCCGCCGGGGGATCGGCCGGCGCAGCACGACGATGGGCGTTCCGTCACGAGGGCGGCACACTGCCAAGTGGCGCCCGCCCCGGGCCCCGGCCGGTCGACACCGCGGAGGACCACCGATGAAGGTGCTGGTCACCAACGACGACGGGGTCGAGTCGCCCGGGCTGCACGCATTGGCCCGGGCCCTGGTCGGCGCCGGCTACGAGCCGCTGGTGGTCGCGCCCGACCGCGACATGAGCGGGTCGGGCGCCGCCATCGGCCGGGTCCACCTCGACGAGCACATCGACGCCGAGCAGGTCGAGCTGCCCGGACTGCCCGGGGTGCCCGCGTACGGCATCGACGGCCCACCCGGCCTCTGCGTGCTGGCGGCCCGGCTGGGCGGGTTCGGTGAGCCGCCCGAGGTCGTGGTGTCCGGCGTCAACCCGGGATGCAACACCGGCCGGGCCATCCTCCACTCCGGGACCGTGGGCGCGGCGCTCACCGCGGCCAACTTCGGGGGTCGTGGGCTGGCGGTGAGCATCGACGTCGTGTCGCGCCGCATCCAGGAACAGGCGGGCGCAGCATCCCCGGCGCCGGCCCGCGTCCGGACCGAGGGCCCCGCCCACTGGGACAGCGCGGCCGAGGCGGCCGCGATGGCGGTGGCGTGGCTGGTCGGCGCGCCGAAGGGCACCGTCCTCAACATCAACGTGCCCGACCGCGCGGCCGGGGACCTCCTGGGCGCGCGGGCCGCCACGTTGGCCCCGTTCGGCAGCGTGCGGTCGTCGGTGGTGGAGTCGGCGGAGAGCGGCGGGCGCCTGCAGATGGAGCTGCGGCCGACCACGGTGGACCTGCCCCCGGGCTGTGACACCGCGCTGGTGGCGGCGGGGTTCGTGGCGGTGTCGGCCATCACCGGCGTGCGGCTCGACGCCGGCGTCGACCTCTGCGAGGTCATGGACCAGGTCGTCCCGGGCGACCGGAGGTCCGCATGAGCGACGCCGCGCCGCGGGCGGTCCCGGCCGTCCCCGTGGCCGCGGCGGTCGCCGCACTGGCGGCGCTCCGCCCGCATGGCGTGCGGCATCGCCGCCGGACCGGGCGGGCACCGGCCGCCGGGGCGCCGCCGTGGTGATCGCCGTCGCGCTCCTGGTGCTGGCGCTGGTCGCCGCACTGGCGGCGCTCGTCGCCGCGGCCGTCACCCGGCGGGCCGCGGCCCAGCGCCTCGCGGCGGCCATCCGGGACCTGGACGACGCGCCGGCCTCGCTCGACCGTCGCCCGCCGTCGCTCGACGACGCGCTCGACGGCCTGGAGCGGAGCGTGGCGACCGAGCGGGCCCGGCGCACGACGGCGGCGGCCGCCGAGAACCGCCTGTCGTGGGCGCTCGGGGCCATCGCCAACGGGGTCGTGATCTTCGACGAGCGGGGCGAGGTCGTGTACCGCAACGATCCGGCGGCCTCGTTCCTCGCCGCCAGGCACAGCGACGCCCTCGTGGAGGAGGCCATCACGAGCATGGCCTCCGACGCCCTGCGGGGCAGGGGTGGCGAGCGCGAGCTCGAGCTGTTCGGCCCGCCCCGCCGGGTGCTCAGCGTGCGGGCCGTGCCGCTCGCGCACGCCGACCGGCCCTCGGGCGTGCTGGTCGTCGTCGAGGACACGTCGGAGCGGCGCCGGCTGGAGAACGTGCGCCGCGACTTCGTGGCCAACATCAGCCACGAGCTCAAGACGCCGGTCGGCGCCCTCGCGCTCCTGGCCGAGACGCTCCTCGACGAGGACGACCCCGACGTCACCCGGCGGCTGGCCGAGCGGCTGGCGACCGAGGCGTTCCGGGTGGGCAACACCATCGATGACCTGCTGGAGCTGTCGCGGCTGGAGGTGGCGACCGGGCTGGCCGCCGACACGGTGTCGGTCGCCCAGTTCGTCGCCGATGCCGCCGAGCGGGTGCACGGCGCCGCCGAGCAGCGGGGCATCGAGATCGACGTGGTGCAGCCGCCGTCCCGGCTGACCGTGTCCGGCGACCGCCGCCAGCTCGTGTCCGCCATGACCAACCTCATCGACAACGCCGTGAAGTACAGCGAGCCCGGCTCGACGGTCACGGTGAAGGCGCGCACCGACGGCCAGTGGGTCGACGTGACCGTGCGTGACACCGGCATGGGCATCCCCCGGCGCGACCTGGAGCGCATCTTCGAGCGGTTCTACCGGGTCGACCGGGCCCGCAGCCGGGAGACCGGCGGCACCGGACTCGGCCTGGCCATCGTTCGCCACGTCGCGTCCAACCATCGTGGCGAGGTCAGGGTCGAGTCCCGCGAGGGCGTGGGTTCGACGTTCACCTTGCGGCTTCCCGCCGGGCCCGGCCCGGTCGCCGTGACCAAGGAGGCAGGATGAGCACGCCCGACGCCACCGTGTTGCTGGTGGAGGACGAGGACAGCTTCGTCGAGGCGCTGACGGTAGGCCTGAAACGGGAGGGGTTCAGGGTCCAGACGGCGCACGACGGCGCCGAGGCGCTGGAGCTGTTCGACGTCGTGAAGCCCGACCTGGTGCTGCTCGACGTGATGCTCCCGAAGATCTCCGGCGTCGATGTGTGCCGCGAGCTGCGGCGGCGGTCGTCGGTGCCGATCATCATGGTCACGGCGAAGGGGTCGGAGATCGACACGGTGGTCGGGCTGGAGGTCGGTGCCGACGACGACGTGACCAAGCCGTACCGGCTGCGCGAGCTGGTCGCCCGCATGCGGGCCGTGTTGCGCCGCAGGCCGGGCGACGGTGCCACCCACAGCACCTCGGGCGAGGCCATCGAGGTGGGCGACGTCCGCCTCGACCCCGAGCGCCACGAGGTCGAGATCCGGGGCGAGCAGGTGAAGCTGCCGCTCAAGGAGTTCGAGCTGCTGGAGATCCTGCTGGCCAACGCGGGCCGGGTGCTCCCCCGCGACACGCTCATCGACCGCGTGTGGGGCACGGACTACGTGGGCGACACGAAGACGCTCGACGTCCACGTGAAGCGCCTGCGGGCCAAGGTCGAGCGCGACCCGTCGGTCCCGACCCGCATCGTCACGATCCGGGGCCTCGGCTACAAGTACGAGACACCCAAGCCGGCCACGTCGGGCTGAGCCGGCTGACCGCGGTGCCGGCGGCCCGCGTGACGGCCCCGTGACAGGCCGGGGCCCTGCACCGCCTGCGAGCCGGGGGCTTGTACCCTCCATCCCGATGGCCACGAACGCCGGGTGGCAGCCGTTGTCCGATCCCCGCAAGCGGGCCGGCGCCGCCGCGTTCGTGATCTCGCCGTTCACCCGGCTGGCCCGCACGCACGCCGCGGCGGTGGCGGGCGACACGCTCATCGCGCTGGCGCTGGCCGGGTCGTTGTTCTTCGACATCGACCCCAGCGCGGCCCGCTCGAAGGTGGCGCTGTACCTGGCCCTGACGATGGCCCCGTTCGCGGTGGTGGCGCCGCTCATCGGCCCCGTGCTCGACCGGGCGCGGGGCGGGCGGCGGCTCATGCTCATCGGCGCCAACGCGCTGCGGGCCGTCCTCTGCGTGATGATGATCGGCGACCTCGAGAGCCTGGTGCTGTTCCCCGAGGCGTTCGTGGTGCTGGTGCTGGCCAAGAGCTACCACGTCGCCAAGTCGGCCATCGTGCCGACGGTCGTGCGCTCGGACGACGAGCTGGTCGAGGCCAACTCCCGGCTGTCGTTCCTGTCGGGGGTCATGGGCTTCGTGGCCGCGCTGCCCGGCCTGGCGATGATGGCCCTCACCGGCAGCCAGGGCGTGCTGGTGCTGGCGACCGGCGTGTTCGCCCTGGCCGGCATCCTCGGGCTCAAGGTGCCGGCCACCCGGGTGGCGCAGGACCAGACCTCGCAGACCGAGCGCAACGAGCTGCGGGGCGGCGGGATCCTGCTGGCGGCGTCGGCCATGGGGCTGCTGCGGGGCATCGTCGGGTTCCTCACGTTCCTGGTGGCGTTCTCGCTGCGCACCGACGGGGCCCCGACCTGGCAGTTCGGGGTCGTCCTGGCGGCGAGCGGCATCGGCGCGCTGCTCGGGTCGCTCATCGCCCCGGCGCTGCGGCGCTCCGACACGTCCGAGGAGCGCATCCTCCAGATCGTGCTGGCCGGCACCGCCGTGGCGGGCCTGCTGGCGGCATGGGCCGGGGGCCTGGTGGCTGCGGCCGTGCTCGCGACCTGCATCGGCGCCGCGGCGAGCTGCGGGAAGCTGGCGTTCGACTCCGTCGTGCAACGCGACGCCCCCGACGCCAACCGGGGCCGCTCCTTCGCCCGCTTCGAGACCCGGTTCCAGCTCACCTGGGTGGCGGGCGCGTTCCTGCCGGTCCTCATCCCCATCCCGATGGCGATCGGGTTCGTGGTCGTCGCGGCTTGCGCCGCGTTCGCCCTGGTCTCGTACCTGGCCGGCCTGCGGGCGCTGGACCGGGGCCAGATGCCGGTGCGCCGCAACCCCGCCGAGGCGATCACCAGCCGCATCCGCCGCCGGCGCCAGGGCTTCGCCACCGACCCCGCCGAGGCGGTGAGCGCGACCGCCGCACCGGCGCCGCCGGCGCACGGGCGCGGGGTCGTCGACATGCGGGAGCCGCGGGAGGTCGCGCCGCGAGAGGGTGCACCGCGGCGCGACCTCGACATCCCGCTGGACGACGACCCGGTCCCCGCGCCCGAGCCGCCGCCCGGCGCCGCGCCACCCGACCACCCCGTGGGCGAGCCGGTCGCCGACCACCGGGTGATCATCGACCCCACCAACCTCTGACAGGCCGAGCGGATGGGGCGCTCGCCACGGCCTACGCGTGGCGATTTGGGGTGGAAGCACCGGCTCCACAGCTCGGCCGACCGGGAACGCAGCATGGTGACCGGCAGCGACGTGACCTATCCGTTCAGGGTCTGCGCCGCCCGCCCCGGGTCGCTGTGCGGCTACAGGTCGTCGGGCAGGTCGATGCGGGCCAGCCACAGGCCCGGCGCGTCGACCTCGGGCGGGCTCGGGAGCATCGCCTCCCGCTCCCACAGCCGGGCCAGGCCCTCGGGGCCGGCCCGCTCGATCACGCCCTCGACGAAGGCGGCGCCGCGGTCGTAGACGCGCTGCGTCAGCTCCAGGCCGAGCAGCCGCTCCACGAACCGGTCGGCCTCCGCCGTCTCGACCCGGCGCCGCCGCAGCGCCTCGGTCAGCATCGCGTAGCTGGAGATGAGCTTGGCCCCGACCTCGTCCATCACGTGGTCGACGACGCCCACCACCACGGCGACCATGGCCTCCAGGCGGGGGAGCAGGTCGCGCTGCTCGGGCGACTGGATGGCACCCAGCAGCGCCCCCGGTTCGCCCAGCGCCTGCTGGATGCGGGCCATCGACTCGGGCCCCCCGGTCAGGTCGAGGTCGCCGAGGTGCTCCTCGAGGGCGCGGGGGTCGTTGCGGAACTTCGTCGTGTACTCGGTGAGCAGCGCCTCGAACCGCGACCGCACGTGCGGCACGCCCAGCACGGCGTGGTGGGCGATCTCGTGGAGGCAGATCCACAGCCGCAGGTCGTCGGCCGGCAGGCTCCACTCGTTGCCGAACTCGTCGAGGTTGGGGACGACGATCATCAGCTCGTCGGACGGCGGCCGGGGGATGGGCAGGTCGTACTGGCCGATGGCCCGCCGGGCCAGGTGCCCGACCATCGACCCCGCCGTCATGGCCACCATCATCGGCTGCATGGCCTGGATCATCGGGCCGAGCATGGCGGCGAGCTGGTCGTCGCCCCCCAGGTCGAGGCCCTCGTCAGCGAGGTCGGGTTCGAGGTCGGTGTCGAGATCGGCCGTGATCCCGGCGTCCGCGGACGCCAGCGAGCCGGCCAGCGACTCCAGCAGGGACCGGTAGTCCTCCAGGGTCCGCTGCGCCCAGCCGCCCCGGTTGACGGGCAGCACCGTCAGCCCGCGCCCGGTGATCGAGGTCGAGAGCCCGGTGACGTCGGCGACGTGCAGCTCGGCCACCCGGGCGAGCTGCTCCAGCTTGATGCGCTCCAGCGGCTCGACGTTCGACTCGCTGACGTTGTCGGTCGCCACGGCCAGCGCCAGGTTCCGGGCGGCATCCCAGGGAACCCCCCGGCCCCCCTGGCCGAACAGCTTGGCGATGTCCCCGAACAGGGGAAACCCCTCGAAGGGGTTCGGGGAGCCGGGCGCGTCGCTCACCTCGGCCACGCTACCGCCACGGTGCCGGCGGGCCACCGCGCCCGCCCGGGGCCGGCCGGTGGAGATACCCCGACCGTGTTTGGGCAGGTCACCTCTGGCAAGGTAAGAGGCATGGGGACAGTCGTCATCACCGGGGTCGAGACACCGCTCGGACGGCGGGTCGCCCGCCTCGTGGCCGGCGATGCCGGGACGACGGTGGTCGGGCTCGCGGGGGCGTCGGTCGTGACGCTGCCCCCGAGCGTCGAGGTCCGCCGGGTCGATCTGGTGGCGGACGACGTGAAACCCCACGTGGAGCACGCCGATGCCGTGCTGCACCTGGCCGCATCGGTGCCCGACAGCCCCGTCGCCGCCACCGACGACGTCGCCGTGACCCGGCACGTGCTCGACGCCGCCGGCGACGCCGGCGTCCGCCACCTGGTCGTCCTCTCCAGCGCCACCGTCTACGGGGCGTGGCCCGACAACCCCGTCCCGCTCACCGAGGCAGCCACCCTGCGCCCCAACCCCGGCGTCGCCTTCGCGGCCGAGCGCGCCGAGATCGAGCGGCTGACCGCCGAGTGGCGGGAGGCCCACCCGGGTGCCACCGCCACCATCCTGCGTCCGGCCCGCGCCGCCGGATCGGACCATCGCGACTGGCTGGTCCGGGCCCTGCGCCCCGGACCGGCGGTGCCCGACGACGTCGAGGAGCCGCCGGTGCAGTTCGTCGACCTCGACGACCTGGCCGCGGCCGTCGACCTGGGGCGGCGCCGTCGCCTCGACGGGGTGTTCAACGTGGCGCCCGAGGGCTGGATCCCGGGCGATCAGGTCCGGTCGCTGACCGGGGCGCCGCCGAACGTACGCCTCCCGGCCCGGGTGGCGGGCCGGCTCGTACGCCTGCGCTTCCGCTGGGGACTGGGCCCCACCCCGCCCGAGCTGGTGCCGTACACCCTCCATCCGTGGGTGGTGGCCAGCGACCGCCTGCGCGCCGAGGGGTGGGCGGCCAGGGTGTCGAACGACGAGGCGTGCGTCGAGGCGCACGAGGTCGGGGCGTGGGCCACCCTCAGCCCCCGCCGCCGCCAGGAGCTGGCGCTGGGCGCCGCCGGGATCGGCCTCGCCGGCCTGGTGGCCGGGGCGGTCCTCGCCGCCCGTCGCTGGCTGCGCTCCTGACCGACGGCGGCTCCCGGCCCCGGGCCGGGGATCAGCCTGGCTCGCGGGCCTCGAGCGTGAGCACCAGCGTGGCCCGCGTCCCGTCCGGCCGCACGACGGTCAGGTCGACCTCGTCGCCGGGCGAGCGGGCCCACATGGCCAACATCAGGTCGGGCATCCGCCGCACCGGTTCGCCGTCCACGGCCGTCACCATGTCCCCGGCCTCGACGCCCGCCAGGTCGGCGGGGCTGTCCGCCACCACCGACGCCACCCGCGCGCCGCCGGTGCCGTCGTCGCCGCTCTCGACCCCCAGCCAGCAGTGCGTCACCCGCCCGTCGGTCAGCAGGTCCTCGGTGACCTTGCGCGCCACCTCGATGGGGGCGACGTACCACGAGCCACCGTCGATCGCGGTGGTGACCCCGATCACGACGCCGCGCTCGTCGACCACGGCGCCCCCGAGCCCCTCGGCCGTCGGGCGGCCGGCGACGGCCACGCCGTCGAGCGCGCCGCCCTCGGGACCGACGAAGCGGTGGGCCGGCCCGACCACACCGGACGCCGTCGTGGTGCGGCCTCCCGGCCCGGCGCTCAGCACGAACGGCGTGGCGCCCTCCTCGAGACCCGCCTCCGATGCCAGCACGCTGGACGCGTACCCTTCGCCCTCCAGGTCGATCACCGACAGGCCCGTCACCGGGTCGCTGCCCACGGGTGTGGCGGTCACCGACCGGCCGTCGGTCAGGGTGACCGACAGCTCGGCGCCGGCCGGCGCCAGGGCGGTGCTGGTCACCACGATGCCGTCGTCCCGCACGACGACGCCCGAGCCCGCCTGGGCGCCACCCTCGGCCCCGAGGCCGACGACCGCCGGCGTCACCTTCTGGCGGGCGGCGACGCTCGGCAGACCGTCGAGTGGCGACACCGTGTCGAGCGCCACGCGCTCGACCACCCGCTGCTCGACCACCCGCTCGCCCACGCCGAGCACGACGAGCCCGGCGCCGGCCAGCACCGCCCCGGTGGAGCCGGCGGCGACGAGCGCGGCCCAGGGCCGCCGG
>DASSGC010000739.1:0-7010 GCA_035693765.1 Acidimicrobiales bacterium | reverse complement strand
ACACGGTCATCGGCATCGCGGTCCCGATCGACCAGCGCTGACACCGCAGCACCGACCGCACGGCGATCGGAGGAGGGACCGGGCGTGACGCCCGGTCCCTCCTCCGCCGTCGTGGCACACCGTCACTACCCTGTCGCCCGTGGCGCTCCTCCCCATGAAGGCCACGAGCGGGCCGCTCCCCACCGGCGACGGGTGGGTCTACGAGACCAAGTGGGACGGCATGCGCGTCGTCGCCGACGTGTCGGCCGCCGGCGTCCGGGCCGTGAGCGCCAACGGCCGTGACTGCTCGGCGGCGTTCCCCGAGCTGGCCGCGCTGGGGCCGGCGCTCGCCCCGGTGGAGGCGGTGCTCGACGGCGAGGTCGTGGCCCTCGACGACCGGGGCCGGCCCAGCTTCGAGCGGCTCCAGCACCGGATGCACGTGACCTCGCCCGCCGACGCCGCCCGCCGGGCCGTCGACACCCCGGTCGCCTACGTGGTGTTCGACCTGCTGCGCCTCGGGGGGCACGACCTGACCGGGCAGCCGTGGCGCGACCGGCGGCGCCTGCTCGACCAGATCGCCGAGGACTTCCCGCCCGGCGTCGACGTCGCCCGGGTGTACGACGACGGGCCCGGCCTGCTGGAGGCGACCCGCGCCCAGGGCATGGAGGGCGTGGTCGCCAAGCGGACCGACGCCGCCTACGTGCCCGGCGGCCGCAGCCGCCGCTGGGTCAAGGTCAAGGTCCGGCTGCACGACGAGATGGTGGTGGGCGGCTGGAGCGGCGGGGCCGGCAACCGCGAGGGGGGCCTCGGCTCGATACTGGTCGGGTACCACGCCACCCCCGGCGACGGCGTGCTGCGCTACGCCGGCCGGGTGGGCTCGGGGTTCACGTTCCCCGAGCTGACGCGTCTCGGGGCGGTGCTCGCGGGCCTGGACAGCGACACCTGCCCCTTCGTCCCGCCGCCCCCGGCGCTGCATCGCAAGGGCGCCCACTGGGTGCGCCCGGAGGTCGTCGTCGAGGTCGAGTACGGCGAGTGGACGGCCGAGGGCCGGCTGCGCCACCCCGTGTACCTCGGCCAGCGCACCGACAAGGCGCCGGCCGCCGTCGTCCGTCCCGGGCGCGAGGGCGCCGCCTGACCGGCGCCGGCCCGGCGCTGCGGCGCGACGGGGGCCCCGCCATAGGCTGGCCGGCGGCGTGGACCCGTCCCAGACCGAACGCATCCGGCTCACCGTGCCGGCGACGGCCTCCGCCGCGCGCATCACGCGTGCGGGGGCGGCGGCGCTGGCGGCGCGCGCCGGGTTCACCTACCGGGAGGTGGACGAGGTGCGCCTGGCCGTGGCGGAGGCGACGTCCCTGCTGACCGCCGGGCACGCCGGCGACGAGAGCGGCGAGCACGCCCGCGGCGAGACCGGCGACTCCCGCCTCCAGGTCACCTACGCCCTCGGGCAGGACGGGCTCCGCATCGAGCTGCGCCTGGCGGATGCCCCGACCGCCGTCACACCGTCCGACGTCGACACCGCGGTCCTCGACGCGAGCGTGGACCGCTGGTGGCTCACCGACGACGGCCGGGGGGTGGTGCTGCTCAAGCAGCTCCCCGAGGCCGACGACGAGCCCGACGACGACTGAGCGGGTGCGCCCCGGAGACCGTCAGCGACTCCCCAGGCCGACGACGAGCCCGACGACGACTGAAGGGAATGCGCGGCGGGGCCGTCAGCGGCCGGTGTGGCCGAACCCGCCGGTGCCGCGGGCCGACGGATCGAGCGCGCCGGCGGGCACGAAGCGGGCCTGCTCCACCCGCTGGACGACGAGCTGGGCGATGCGGTCGCCCCGCTCGACCTCGTAGTCGGCGTCGGGGTCGGTGTTCACCAGCAGCACCTTGATCTCGTCGCGGTAGCCGGGGTCGATGAGCCCGGGGGTGTTGAGGCAGGTCACGCCATGACGGAACGCCAGCCCGCTGCGGGGCTGCACGAACCCGGCGTAGCCCTCGGGCAGGGCCAGCGCCAGTCCGGTCGGCACCAGCGCCCGGCCGCCACCGCGCCGCAGCCGCGCGGCCTCGCGCGCGACCAGGTCGGCGCCGGCGTCGCCGGGGCGGGCGTACGCCGGGAGCGGCAGGTCGGGATCGAGCCGGACGACCGGGATGGCGAGCATCCCGACATTGTCGCGGCCCGCGTCGCGGCCCCCTGCCCCGGCCCCGTACGCTCCGGGCGTGCTCGTGTGGATGGATCTCGAGATGACCGGCCTCGACCCGACCCGCAACGTGATCGTCGAGATCGCGACGCTCGTCACCGACGACCGGCTCGACGTGGTGGCGGAGGGCCCCGACCTGGTGGTGCACCAGCCCCAGGAGGCCCTCGACGCCATGGAGGACGTGGTACGGGAGATGCACACCCGCAGCGGCCTCCTGCCGGCCATCTCGGCGTCGACGGTCTCGCTCGCCGACGCGGGCGCCGCCACGCTCGCCTTCATCCGCCAGCACGTGCCCGCCCCCCGTTCGGTGCCGCTCTGCGGCAACTCGATCGGCACCGACCGCCGGTTCCTGACCGCGTACCTGCCGGATATCGAGAACTTCCTGCACTACCGGTCGGTCGACGTGTCGACGCTCAAGGAGCTGGCCATGCGGTGGGCGCCCGAGGTCGTCGAGTCGGCGCCCCGCAAGGAGACGATGCACCGGGCGCTCGACGACATCCGCGAGAGCGTCAACGAGCTGCGCTGGTACCGCGACCACCTGTTCCGCCTGCCCGCCGCCGATGGTCCGGCTGACCCCACGACGAGCATCTGACCAGCGACAAGGGCAGTGATCCTGCCGAGGCACGAACGAATCGCGCCAGATCGCGTTAATTGATTGACGCACCCCCCGGCCGGGTGGTGGGCTGTACCTCCGACGAAGCCCCGGCTTCGAACACGCGACCCCGAGAGGACGGACGAGGACCGATGAGCACCGGCACCATGCAACTGAGCGGCTTCGTAACCGCCGGTGCCGCGCGCCCCGGTGCCTGCGCCGCTCTCCCGACCACCGCCACCATTGCCGCGCCCGCGGCGGCCACCTACGTCACGCCGGCCACGCAGGGCCAGCACGGCGAGTGGCTCCACGGGTCGAACGGCAAGCCGGTGTCCCCGGTGTTCGACGATCGACCCACCCGACGGCCGTTGGAGCGCTTCCCCTGACCAGATCAGGCGCAGAAGCGCAAACCTCCGAAGGCCGTCGGGTTCACCCGGCGGCCTTCTTGCTTTCTCAGGACATGTTTCCCGACCACACCCCCCACCACTGCCCGGACAGCACCACCGACGACCGACCTGCCGATCTCGCACCGCACACAGAGGGGAATGGGCTGATGATCGCCCCGACCGCAACCGAACCCGACGAGATCCTCGACCTGACAAGACCCGGCGAGTACGGGAACAGTGAGGCCGAAGAGCCAGAACCCCAGCTCCTCGCCAGCGAGGACACCTGGTGGGCACATGCCCGCTGCAACGACGGCAGCGGCCAGCTCGCCCAGATGTTCTTCAGCGAGGAGCTGCAAGACATCGCCCGGGCCAAGCACGTCTGCGCCACGTGCCCGGCGCTGATCCCCTGCCTGGAGGGTGCACTGGAGCGGCGCGAGCCGTGGGGTGTGTGGGGCGGCCAGCTCTTCCTCAACGGGAAGATCCTCGCCACCAAGCGGCGGCGGGGCCGGCCACCCAAGCTCCCCCGGGCCGAGGACCAACTGCCCGACATCCCGATCCCGGACCACCTGCGCGGTGTCGCCGTGATCCGGATCGCATAGGAGGCCGAGCGGACCGTGACGCCACACGTGCTCCGAGGGCCCCGAACGAACGGAGGTGTCCGACCGGCACCTCCGGGCCTACGGGTGCGACACCGCTAGCTGCGCCGACCGGGAGCCGTCCCCGGCACAGCGGCGAACGCGGGTCACACCAGGTCGGTGCGGGGGCATCGCGCGGCGGCGATGCTCCCGCACGGCGGGCCGCACCACAGGACACGGCGCGGCACACCACGGGAGACGGCCGGGCAGCCGGGAGTGTCGGCGCCCCCGCCCGGCCGGCCGGCGCCCCAGGACGCGGGCCGGAGGTCCCCCCTCCGGCCCGCCCAGGTCGGCCCCCGGATCGCACGCCGGCACGGCCCGGCCCGGCCGCGGCGTCCGGTGGCCCTCACCAGGAGCCCGATGCCGGTGCGCGCCGCCGGGCCGATTGCCGCCCACCGCGCCGGCGGCGGTAGCGTCGCGTGGTGGCACCGCGCCGCCTCTCCCTCCGCGCCTACCTTGTTGCCACGGCATTGGCCCTGGTCGCAGCGCTGGGTGCCGCCGCGCTCGCCGCCCGGGGCGAGGACGGATCGGCCGCGGGCAGCGGCCGCACCGAGGGCTACGAGCTCGCCGAGGCGCCGCCCGAAGCCGCCGTCCCCGACTCGACCGCGGCCGTCCGCCTCGGGGCCCTCGACGGCGGCGCCGACCGCACCCTGGGCGAGCTGATGGGCAAGCCGATGGTGCTCAACTTCTTCGGCTCGTGGTGCGCGCCCTGCGTCCTCGAGATGCCGGCCATCGAGCGGGTCCACCGGTCGCTCGGCGATCAGGTCACGTTCGTGGGCATGGCCAGCCGCGACCGCCCCGAGGACGCCCTGGCCACCGTGGCGTCCACCGGCATCACCTACGCGGCCTTCACCGACCCCGACGACGCCGTCACCTGGTTCGGCGGCCTGATCATGCCCACCACGGTGTTCCTCGACGCCAGCGGCAAGGTGCTCGACGTCCACAGCGGCCCGCTGACCGAGGACGAGCTCCGTACGGCGATCGGCGACCGGTTCGGGGTGGCGGCGTGATCGCGGCGATCGGCCCCGATGGCTCCTGGGCCTTCTACCTGACCCTCGGCATGGTGGCGACGGTCAACCCCTGCGGGTTCGCCATGCTGCCCGCCTACCTGTCGTACTTCCTCGGCCTGGAGGGCGGCGACGCCGAGGTCCCCCGGGCCGGCGTGGCCCAGGCCGTGCGGGTGGCAGCCGCCGTGTCGGCCGGGTTCCTGGCCGTGTTCGCCCTGGCCGGGATGCTGGTCGAGCTCACCTCGCTGCCCGTCTACGAGAACATGCCGTGGGTGTCGATCGTCATCGGCGTCGCCCTCGCCGTGCTCGGCGTGGCCATGCTGGCCGGGTTCGAGGTCAACGTTGGGCTCCCCCGGCTCGACCGGGGTGGCCGCGACCGCACCGTGGGCTCGATGTTCGTCTTCGGCCTCTCCTACGCCATCGCCTCGATCGGCTGCACGCTGCCGCTATTCCTCGGCGCGGTGGCCGGCACCATCAGCCGCGAGACGTTCGCCGACGGGGTGATCGTGTTCGGCATCTACGGCCTCGGCATGACCCTGGTGCTGCTGGCCCTGACCGTGGGCATCGCGCTGGCCCGCACCTCGATCGTCCGCCTGCTGCGCCGCTCGCAGCCCTACATCGGACGGGTCGCCGGCGGGCTCGTCGCCCTGGCCGGCGCGTACGTCGCCTACTACGGCTGGCTGGAGGTGCGGACACAGGGCGCCCGGCCGGGAGACGTCCCGTCATCAGGCATCACCGACCAGGTCACGGGCTGGTCGACCGACGTCACCCAGTGGATCGACGAGGTCGGCTCGGTGCGCATCGCCGTGGCCGTCGCGCTGGTGCTCGCCGTCGTGGCCGGCGCCGTGCGGGTCGGGCGGGGCGGTGGCCAGCGCGCAGGTCAGGGCGCAGGTCAGGGAGCGAGGCGCTCCACCCGCCAACCCGAGCCGGTCGAGGGGTCGCGCCGGTAGGCCAACCGGTCGTGCAGGCGGCGCTCCCGGCGCTGCCAGAACTCGATGCGGTGGGGCACGACCCGGTAGCCGCCCCAGTGCTCCGGGCGGGGGACCTCGCCGACGCACGCCGCCTGCTGCTCGTCCCACCAGCGTTCCAGCGTGACGCGATCGGGGACGACCTGGCTCTGGGGCGACGCCAGTGCCGCGATCTGGCTGCCGCGGGGCCGGCTCGCCCAGTAGGCGTCGGACGTCGTCCCGGCGACCCGATCGGCCGAACCCTCGACGATCACCTGGCGGCCGATGGTGTGCCAGGGGAACAGCAGCGACACGCGGGGGTTGGCCGCCAGCTCGCGCCCCTTGCGACTGTCGTAGTTGGTGTAGAAGGTGAACCCCCCGGCGTCCACCCCCCGCAGCATGACGGTGCGCTGTGAGGGCACGCCGTCGGGGGTGGCGCTGGCCACGACCATGGCGTCGGCCGTATCGCCCGTCACGACCGCGTTCCACGCCGTGAGCCAGGCGCGGAACTGGTCGATCGGGTCCGCCGCCACGTCGCCCTCCGACAGGGCGGGGAACAGGGGGTCGTCGTCCGGGGCGTCGAGGTCGCCGGTGTCCACCCCCGCAGTCTCGCCCCGCCGCGGCGCGGGGGCCATCCCGGGCCCGGCGCTGTCCACGCCGGGCCCGGGCGGCGGGCATCAGTCGCCGAAGCCGTGGTCGTCGAGCCAGTCCTGGGCGATGGCGTCGGCGTCGTCCTTGTCGACGTCGTAGCGCTTGTTCATCGCCACGAGGTCGTCGGTGGTGAGCTCGGCCGACACGGCGTCGACCAGCTCCTGGAAGTCCGCGCCGTACGCGTCGGCGACCTCCTGCGACACGAGCGGGAAGACGTTGTCGGCGGCGAACATCCCCTTGTCGTCCTCCAGGAGCACCCAGCCGGTCTCCGGGTCGGCCAGCCGGCCGTCGGTCGACGACACGACGCCGACGTCGATCTCGCCCTCGTCGAGCGACGTGGGGATCACCCCGAACTCGAGCGGCTCGAACGAGCCGGACAGGTCGACGCCGTAGACCCGCTGGAGGCCGGGGATGCAGAACCCGTTGGTGGCGCAGTCCTGGGGGGCGCCCAGCGTGAGGTCCGCGCCCTTGGACGCCAGGTCGGACAGCGTCTCGATGCCGAGCTGCTCGGAGGTCTCCTCGGTGACCACGAAGGCGTTGGTGTCGACGGCGTCGGACGGGGTCAGCCCCACGACATCCTGCTCCTCCGAGCCGCGGCTGCGCCACTAGCCTCGGTCCGGTGACGGG
>DASSGC010000738.1:0-16613 GCA_035693765.1 Acidimicrobiales bacterium | reverse complement strand
CGCGCATGATGCTGGGGACCTCCACCACGTCGTCGGCGGTTGTGTGCACCCGGCATCAAAACCCGGGACAACCCGACGACTGGTGGATGGTCACCTACTGCGCGAAACCCCTGCTCAGAAGCCCTTTCGCCTATCCGCGCGGCCTCTTAGGGGCACTTCGGCCCTACCGGGACCCCGTCCGGGCGTTCAGCCTGCGACGCGACGAGGACATGGCGATGAGGATCGAGCACTACGAATTCGGCCGGATCAGGATCAACGGCCGCGAGCAACACGCCGACCTGCTCCTGACCCCCACACGCGTCCTGCCCGGCTTGTGGCGGCGCGAAGGCCACGTGCTTGCCATCGAAGACTTGGACGCCGTGCTCGCAGAGCAGCCCCGGCGCTTGGTGGTCGGCACCGGGGCCTGGGGCCGCATGCGCCCGGAATCCGGCCTGGAGCAGGCCCTGCACCAACGAGCGATCCTGATGGAAGCGATGCCGACGGCCGAAGCTGTCCGCCGCATCAACGAGCTGCTCGACCTGGGCGAGACGGACTGGACGGCCGCGCTCCATCTGACCTGCTAGACGTGCTGTCCGTCGCGCTACCTCAAGCGGACGGTCATCATCGAGGCCGAGGCGGATCTCGGGAAGTGCTGCGGACCGCTCGACTCGGTCGGCGTGCCGCAAGAGGCTGAGCCCGGCGGTTTCGCTGGCCCCGGGGGCGGGAACGGCGAGCATGTGGAGGCGGATCCCGACGTCGATCGGGCGGTGCCCGAGTCGTTGCGTTCTCACTCGGCGGTCCGGGCGCTGATCCGTCACTACCGGCGCGAGGGCTGCGTCCCCCTCTCCCAGGTGCAGTTGCTCGCCGAGCGCCTGGGCGACGGCGACGAGATGGATGCCGACCTGGTCGTGCTCATCGAGCGGTCAGGGCTG
This sequence comes from Acidimicrobiales bacterium, assembly GCA_035693765.1. Lineage (GTDB taxonomy): Bacteria > Actinomycetota > Acidimicrobiia > Acidimicrobiales > VFJN01 > ZC4RG19. The sequence goes on along the minus strand of DASSGC010000738.1, from coordinate 15,702 downwards.
GCCGTGCGCGACGACTGCAGCAACTCCGTGCCGGCGTCCCCGGCGGCGGGCGACCGAGTCGCTGATCTCACCGCCGACACTCTCAGCATGTTCCTCGAGGAGATCGGCCGTTTCCCGCTGCTGACGGCGGCCGAGGAGCTCGAATTGACGAAGCGCGTCGAGGCCGGCGATGCGGCGGCCAAGGAACGGATGATCCTGGCCAATCTCCGGCTGGTCGTGTTCTGGGCGAGGCGCTACCAGCACCTGGGTCTCAGCCTGCTGGACCTGATCCAGGAGGGGGTGTTCGGGCTGATCCGGGCGGTGGAGAAGTTCGATTGGCGGCGGGGGGTCAAGTTCTCGACCTACGGGACCTGGTGGATCCGGCAGTCACTCCTGCGGGCCATCCGGTATAAGGCCCGTGAGATCCGGGTTCCCGAGGAGCTCGCAGAACGGGGGCGGCACCTCGAGGCCACACGCGGCCGGCTCCAGGGCTCCCTGGGCCGCGAGCCGACCGACCAGGAGCTGGCGACCGCTACCGACCTCACGCTCGACGAGATGCGCCAGGTGTCCGACGCCGCCCGCGTGGTGACCAGCCTCGATGTGCCGGTCGGCGAAGAGGGAGAGATCACCCTCGGTGAGCTGCTGCCGGGCGAGCCGGGGATCGAGGAGTCTGTTGTCGTGAGCCTCGAAGAGCGCGACCTCCGGGCCGCCGTCGGAGAGCTCCCCGAGCCGCATCGGACGATCATCCGGCGGCGCTACGGGTTCGACGGTGAGCCGGTTGGGTACTACCGCCTGGGCCGGGAGCTCCGCATGGCCGACCGGACGATTGCGAAGCTGGAGCGAGATGCGCTGGAGATGCTTGGCCTACGCCGGGAGCTCCACGCGCTCGAGCCCGCTGCGTGACTCGCGTCGTGCCAGCTCTGCTGTGTCGTCAGGTGGACGGCGCCGGCGTCTCGGTGGCGGTTGCCTCGATGATCTTTGGCTCGCCGCCGGTGCTGATCTCGATCTTCTTGGGTTTGGCCTGCTCGACGAGTGGCATGGTGACGGTGAGCACGCCGTTGTCGCAGCGGGCCTCGATGTGCTCGCGATCGAGGCTTTCGCTCAGGAGCAGCTCCCGCCGGAAGATGCCTTGTGGGCGCTCGCGGATGACGACCTCGTCGTCCTCGGTTTCCTGCCAGGTCCGCTGGGCTTCGATGGTCAGGACGTCGTTCTCGACCGTGAGGGCGATCGTGTCCGGGTCGACACCGGGGACATCGAAGTGCAGCCTGAACGTGTCGCCGTGGCGGTAGGCGTCCACGGGTATGGGTCGTGTCGGGGTCGGGGCCCGGCCTCGCAGCTCGCGCATCTCGTCGAGCATCTGGTCGAGCTCGCGGAACGGTTCCAAGCGCAGCAACATGGGTGTACCTCCTGGTTCACCTCATCAGACCGAGGCCGCCGGTCGGGCGCCCAGGGCTGCTGGTCACGACCGGGCTGGGTCGATGGTCCCGGCCGGTGGGACGGCGTCGTGTCGCGTTTGGGGACGTCATGCGAGGTCGGGTTCGCCGCAGTGCCGGAGGATGGTGGCGCGGGCCGTGTCGCGGAGCTGGACGGCGGCGCGCCAGTCGGTGCCGGTGGGGTGGATCGGAGCGCCGATGACGATGTCGATCGCGCCACGCCGCAGGACGCGCCGCCCGGGGCGGAGGATCCAGCGGGTGCCTCGGACGGCGACCGGGATCACAGGTGTTCCGCCGGCTGCGGCGGCGGCGAAGCCGCCGAGGTGGAACGGTCGCAGGCCGGGCAGGGGGGACAGGCCGCCTTCGGAAAACACGGCGAGGCGGTCCCCCACCCGGGTGAGGTCGGCGAGGTGGGCGGCGTCGGCGACGCCCTGTTGGCGGTCCCAGCGCTCGACGAAGACGGTGCCGATGCGTCGCAGGACGAGACCGGCGAGGGCCTGGTGGGCGAAGACCTCGCCGGCGACGAAACGCATAGGCCCGGGCAGGGTGGCGGTGAGGACGATGCCGTCGAGCCAGCTGGCGTGGTTGGCGACGATGACGGCGGCCCCCGACGGGGGGTGCTCGCCGTGGATCCGCGCGGGCGTTCCGGTGAGCCGGAGTGCGGCGCGCGCCGCGGCCGCGGCCGTCGACCAGCGGAGCCGGCGACCGGGCAGGACGGCGAGCACGGCGACGAGGGGGAGCCCGATCGCGGCGAAGACCGCCCAGCACCGGGCGGCGTGCAGCCCGTCGCCGATGGCGCGCCGGAGCCGGTGCCAACGCGCCGGCAGGCGGCGCCAGGTGTAGTGGGCGACCTGGCGCCACAGGGCGCGTTGCTGGGGTGCGAGCCGGCCGTGCTCGTAGCGGCTCCGGGTTTCGGCTCGGCGGATCTTGCCGCTGGAGGTCTTGGGCACGGTGCCGGGGGTTGCGAGCTCGACGGTGTCGGGTGGGGTGCCGACGAGGTCGACGGTGGCGGCGACGATCCGGCGGCGGATCTCGGTGAGGCAGTCGGCGTCGGTCTCCCGGGTTTCGGCGACCACGACCAGCCGTTCGGTCCCGGCGGCTGGGTCGGCGGCGGCGAAGGCGGCCACGCAGCCCCGGCGCACGCCCGGCACGCGGCCGACGACCTGTTCGAGCTCGTCGGGGTGGAGGTTGCGGCCGGCGCGGATGATGACGTCCTTGACCCGCCCGGTGACATACAGGTCGCCGTCCGCGAGGTAGCCGAGGTCGCCGGTGTCGAGCCAGTCGCCGTGGAGCAGGGCGTGGGTGGCGGCGGGGTTGCGGACGTAGCCGGTGGTGGCCGAGGGACCGCGGAACCGGAGGTGGCCCTCGCGGCGTTCGGGCAGCTCGCGGTCGCCGTCGTCGACGACGCGCAGCTCGTAGCCGGGGAGGGGTTGCCCGCAGGCGACGTACTCGGCGACCTCGCTGGGGTCGCCGTCGCGGATGGGGTCGGCGCAGCCCGTGGCGATGAAGGTGGCGCGATGGATGCGGTCGATCACCGGGGCGCGCCCGACGGGCGGGAAGGCGAGCCCGACGGCGGCCTCGGCCAGGCCGTAGACGGGAAGCAGGCTCTCGGGGCGCAGCCCGCAGGGCGCGAAGCGTTCGGTGAAGCGGCGGAGCGTGGTGGGGTTGACGGCTTCGGCGCCGTTGAAGGCGAGTCGCCAACGGCTCAGGTCCAGCGTCGCGAGCTCGGCGTCGGCGATGGTGCGCAGGCAGCGCTCGTAGGCGAAGTTCGGAGCCGCCGAGATCGTCGCCCGGTGCTCGTCGATGGCCTGCAACCAGCGGATGGGGCGGACCAGGAACGACTGCGGCGACTGCGACACGAGCGGCATGCCGATGTGCAGGCTGCCGAGCCAGGCGCCGATGAGGCCCATGTCGTGATAGAGCGGCAGCCAGCTCACGAACACGTCGTCGGGGGTGACGCGGGCGGCGCGGGCCATGGCCGCGATGTTGGCCAGCAGGTGGCGGTGGGTGAGCACGACGCCCTTGGGGTTGCCGGTGCTGCCCGAGGTGTACTGCAGCAGGGCGATGTCGTCGGGTTGGGGGACCGGGAGGGCGGCCTCGGTGGCGTCGCGTGCGAGCGCGTCGGGTGTGCTGACGTCGCGCAGCGACTCGACGCTGGCGCGCAGCAGCCGCGACACCCGCCGCGCCTCGGGCAGCGTGACGAGCAGCACGGCCCGGGCGTTGTCGAGGATCCGGCTCTGGCGCTCGAGGTGTTCCTCGAGCTGCGCCGGCCGCGTCGGCGGGTAGAGCGGCACCGGGACGGCCCCGGCCAGCACGATCCCGAGGAAGGTGACGAAGTAGTCGCGGCTCGTGGGCAGCATCAACGCCACCGATTCGCCGGGGGCCACGCCCATCTCGAGCAGGCCGCCGGCGACCGCGCGGGCATCGGTGCGCAGCGTCCCATAGGTGAGCTCGATGACGTCGGCGTCATCGCCCAGGATCCGGACATGGAGCCGGTCCGGATGGGTGGCCGCATGCCAGTCCAGGCTCGCGGCCAGGGTGGTGGTGGGCTCCTGCGGCGACTCGGCCGGCCCCGCCGGCCCCGCTGGCGTCGCCCGGCGCAACCGGACGGGCGAAGGCCGCCCGGCGGCGGAACCGACCGGCCGCACCAGGTCCCGCGGCGTAGCCGCCGTGCGGAGCAGGCCCGTGGGCAGACCCACGCCCAGCGCTTCGTCCAACCGCACCAGCAGCTCCGCCACCGCCAAGCTGTCCAGGCCGAGATCCCGGTCGAGGGCGCTGTCCAGCCCCACCGGCGGCGGCGCGTAGGCATGCAGCTCCGCCACCAGCCCCCGAACCACATCGAGCACGGCGCGCTCAGCGTCGTCCACCGCGAGATCGCGTCGAGGCACACCGCCACAGTGGCCCCGCCCTCGCCCGCCGGCCAGGGTCCGAAGACTCTACGTGGATCCGACGCCGGTGTGGAGGACGTCGCCACCAACGGCCGCAGGCGAGCCCAGGTCCGAAGGTTGCTCAGTCGGCGGCTTCAATGTCGACGTTGAAGGCCTCGTACACGAGCTCCGACCCGAGATACCGGTGGTGAGCGAAATGAGCCGGCAGCTCGATGCCCTTCTCCCGCACCGTGGCGACGGTGTCGGTCGCCATCGCGCCGTTGAGCCGCTGGGCCAGTGCCGCCAGCTCGGTCGTCAGGGCCCCGTGATCGCGGCGCAGCCTCTCGACGCGATTGACGAGGCGCGGTTCATGGTCGATCACGTCCTCGAACAGGCCGCCGTCGGCCTCGGCGTTGGCGACATGCCGCTCGAACGCGGTCTTGAGGCGCGCTACCTGACGACGGACGATGGTCGCCCACTCGTTCACTCTGGTCGACGACGGTGCCGCGAGGGCCCGCTCGAGCTCCGACATCGCCGACCTCACCCCATGGCGCCGCTCGCGTGCCCGGCTCAGCGGGCTCTCACGTGCGCTCTCATCCACGGTCCATCATCCTTGTCGTCGCTTGGGTTCAGTGTTCCCCCATCTCCGCGCCGGCAGCACGTCCGAGGGGAGAGGCGAGCGTCGGCCGGTTCGGTCCGCATCATTCGAGGACTCGGAGCGTGGCGGGGACGTCCATGGTCTGGATGCGGCGGGTGAGCAGCAGGGGGGCGGCGGCGACGGCGAGGATCCCGAGGACGGCGGCGGTGAGCAGGGTGCCGGGCGCGAGGTAGGCGTCGACGCGCACGTCGGGCATGGTGCGTTGGAGCTGGATGCTTGTGACCCAGGCCAGGACGGCGCGCCCGCCGGCCAGGCCGAGGAGGGTGCCGATGAGCCCGATGGCGGCCATCTCGGCGGCGGCGATGGACAGGACGGTGCGGGGGCCGAGCCCGAAGGCGAGCATGGTGGCGTGTTGGCGGGCGCCCTCGTCGATGCCGATGCTGGTGGCGTTGAAGGCGATGAGGACCGCGAGGAGCAGCACCACGGCCTCGACGACGCGCAGGACGCCGAAGAAGTCCTCCAGTGCCTCCCGGACGGCGCGGACGGTGGCGGTGACGCTCTCGACCGAGGCCACGCCCGGTTGCACGAAGACGGCGCGCACCAGGGTATCGTCGCTGACGCCCGCTCGGGGGCGGATGTCGACGACGTTGGTGAGCCCGGTCAGGTTGAAGACCCGGGCTTGGTTGATGTCCAGGAAGGCGAGGGAGCGCAGTGGCCCGGGTTGCAGGGCGGCGACGGTGAGCTGTGTGGTGACGAGCTCGTAGCTGGCGCCGACGCGCCGGGGGTGCCGCACGGCGACGCGGTCGCCGACGGTTACGTGCAGGTCGTCGGCGGCCTTCTCGGCGAGCACCAGTCCGCCGTCGGTGACGGCGGTTCGGTTCCCGGCGGTCAGGGTGGGCGACCACATGCCCGCGTCGAAGTCTACGAGCTCGAGGATGAGCTCGACCTGATCCGTGGTCGGGGCGGCGGGGCTGGCGGTGCCATACAACCGAAGACGGGGCTCCGCGGCGCGCACCTCGGGCAGTGCCGCCAGCTCCCGCAGCTCCGGGGCGTCGCGGGGGTAGAAGCCGTCCAGCTCGACGATGAAGCGGTCGGCGGCGTGGTGGGTTGCCTCTGCCTCGCCGCGGTCGAGCGTTTCGACGAACGAGTCGATGAGGCCGATGGTCGCCACCATGGTCGTGATGGCGGCACCGATCGCCAGGGCCGTCAGCAGGGCGCGCCGGGGCGCCCGGAGGATGTTGCGCACCGGCATGCGGCGAGTGATGCGGCCGCGCCACCGAGTGTGCCCGGCCAGCCCGAGGACGCCGCGGCGGGCGGGTGCGAGGTGGCCGACGCGGATCGCCTCGACGGGTTCGACCCGCACGGCCCGCCACACCGGTACAGCGGCCGCGGCGACCGGGAGCACGAAGCCCAGCGCTGCGGCGCGGGCGAACACCGCGGGTTGGAATGGGGTGTGCCAGATCGGCAGCGGGAGAACCGAGCTGAACACGCCCCGCAGCCAGACGTCGAGCAGGTAGCCCACGGCGACGCCGGCGACCACGCCCAGGGCCGCGATCTGCACGCCGACGAGCAAGGGGCGCAGCGCGAGCAGGTGTGCCGGTGTTCCGAGTGCCATGCCCACTCCCAGCTGGCGGCGCTGGGCGTCGATCATCCGGCTGGTGAGGTTGAAGGCAGCGAAGGTGGCGCCGGCCAGCACGAGCCCGCCGATGACGTTCCAGAACTGTTGGTCGTTGTCGATGTCCTCGTAGAGCATCCGCACGGCGGGCTCGTCGGCCCGCCGGGTGAAGGTCAGGCCGACGTCGGGCAGGGCCGCGGTCAGCTCGCGTTCCAGCTTGGCCAGGTCGGCGGTGCCGCTGACCCGCAGGACGGCCTCGTTCACCTGGCCGGCCCGTCCCAGGATCTCCTGCGCGGTGTGCAGCGGCACGAACAGGGTGGCGAAGTTCGCCTCGGCGAACAGCATGCCCCGAGGTCCGGTGACGATGAAGTGCTGGGGCGAGGTGCCGGTGCCCACGTAGTCGAGCCGCTTCCCGCCGCTGACGGTCAGCGCACCGGTGGCCGGCAGGTCGAAGTGCTCGGCGTAGCTCTGCTCGAGGACCGCGACGGGCCGGCCGTCGTCGTCGGCCCGCAGCGTGCGCCCCCTGGCGCGGTGCAGGCCGTCGACTGCCAGGTCGGACGCCGAGGCGTCGAGCGTGATGCCCACAACCTCCCCTGGGGTGAGGACCGTGTGTCCGGGGCCGGACGCGTCGACCTGTGTCGATCCCACCAGCCGTTCGGCCCGGGCGGTGACCCAGTCCGCGTGGGGAAGCCGGTCGATCGCGGTCGACAGGGTCGTCTCGGCGACCGTGGCACCCTCGGGGAGTGTTACCCGCAGGTCATGCATGCGCAGCAAGGCGAAGCTCGCGTCGTTGCTCTGCCGCCGCCAGGTGGCTGTGCTGCCCAGCCCGGCGAACGTGCCGGTGCCAAGCGCGATGATCAGCGCGATGGCGGCGGCCAGCGGCTGCGCAGGTCGCGCCACGACCACCGCAGCCACAGGCGCCACCGCGGGGAGCCCATCGGCTCACCACCGCAGCTCGTCGATCGGCGCCCGTCCGGCGCGCGGGGCGCCGTCGTGCACGATCCGTCCGCTGCTGAGCTCGACAACCCGGTCGGCGGCGCGGGAGATCTCCCGATTGTGGGTCACGACCAGCACCGTCTTGCCCGCGTCCGTCTGGGCCCGGAGGAGCTCGAGGATCTGCACCCCTGTGCGGAAGTCCAGCTCGCCGGTCGGTTCGTCGGCCAGCAGGATCGGGTTCCCGGTGGCGAGTGCCCGGGCGATGGCCACCCGCTGCTGCTCACCGCCCGAGAGCTGGTGCGGGAAGTGGCCGAGGCGCGCCCCGAGCCCCACGGCGGCCAGCACCTCGGCCGCCACCCGGCCAGGGTCGGCACGCCCCGCCACATCCGCGCCGAACTGCACGTTCTCCACTGCGGTCAGGCCGGGGAATATAGGTTGAAGCTTTGGAACACGAAGCTCACCGTGTGGCGGCGCAGCACCGTGCGCTCCCGCCGAGACGCGCCGGTCACATCCCGGCCCGCCAGCCGCACCTGGCCGCCGCTCGGGATGTCCAGCAGCCCGATCATGTTGAGCAACGTCGTCTTGCCGCTGCCCGAGGGACCAAGGATCACCACGAACGACGCCTCGTCCACGTGCAGCTCGACCCCGACCAGCGCCTCCACCTCCACCTCGCCCACCCGGTACCGCTTGTTGACGCCCTCCAGGTCGATCCGGTTCCCCACCGCGACGAGACCCGGCCCGCGGGATCGCGCCTCGGCGGTGGACGACTGGGGCCGGGCAGTCATCCGCGCGGTCCGCGCCACGCCGGATCCTGAGGCCGGGACTCGCTCATCGCCGTCATCGTCGCGACCGTCCGTGGCGATCGGCAGGGCCGAAGGTCCCAGCACACCGCAGCACCCGCACATGGTTGGGTGTTCACGTGCCGATCAGAGGGACGAACCGGGCGAGGGTGATCACTCGGAGTCGTCGCAGGCCATCGTCGTGCTTCTCGAACGCGACGACCTCCTCGGCGCCGCCGGGGCCGATCGGCTGGACCAGCCGGCCGGCCCGGCCGAGCTGTTCGACGAGCGGTGCGGGGACCTGGGGGAACGCCGCGGAGACGATCATGCCGTCGAAGGGGGCGTGCTGTGGGAGGCCTTGGCGTCCGTCCCCGCTGACGACTTCGACGTTGACGATCCCGGCGGCGGCGAGGTTGGCCCGGGCGGCGGATGCGAGGTCGGGCCACCACTCGACGCTGCACACGAACCGGGCCAGGCGGGCGAGGAGCGCCGTCTGGTATCCGAGGCCCGTCCCGACCTCGAGGATCAGCTCGTCGCCCCCGAGCTCGAGGGCCTCGATCATCGCCGCGACCAGGGACGGTTGAGTGGTCACCTGGTCGTGTCCGATCGGCAAGGGCTCGTCCAGGATCGCGGCGTCCGTGTAGTTCGCCGGCACGAACCGGCGGCGGGGAACTTCGCGCATGGCGTGGAGGACGCGTGGGTCTTGGACGCCCTTGGCGGCGGCGATGTCGGCCAGCACAGGGCCAGGCTCCTTGGCGTCGTGGTCCAAGGGGGTTCCCCGATCTAGAACAGCGGGTAGTGACCGGCGAGGAGGCGGTCCCGGACGCCCCGCCAGTCGGCGAGCCGTTCCTGGGTGATCTGCGCGACCGCGGCGGGGTCGGCGTCGCCGGCGATGTCCACGTCGACCAGCCGCGGGCTGGTGATGAGGTCGCCGATCCGGCTGACGATGGTGACGGTGACCTCCTCGGCCCCGGCGTCGCGAAGCACGCCCTCGGCGATGTCGTGGGCGACCGCGTGGTAGGTCTTGCCGACGTGGGCGACCGGGTTCTTCCCCGCGCACGCCTCCAGGCTCATCGACCGGCCCGGTGTGATCAGACCGCCGAACCGGTTGCCCCGTCCGACCTGCCCGTCGTCGCCGGCTTCGGCGGAAGAGCCGCACAGGGTGAGGTAGGGGTGCCCGCCATCGCTTGCGTTCACCGTGACGGTCACAGGCCGGCCCAGTGTCTCTTCGGCGGTTGTGGCCACCTCCTGGCCAGCGACTCGCAGGGCGCTCTCGTAGGCACTGAGGACGTCGACGCTGTTGGCGAGCACAGGGGCGGCGACGGTGAGCGCGGTGTCCCTATCGGTACGGACACCCATGACCTTCACGTCCGGCCCGATCGGCAGCCGACCCCGCAGCGCAGGGGAGCTGAGGTGCTGTTCCACACGAAGGACGGCGTCCTCGAGCGGCGAGCGCGGCAGTGACACGACCGCGACCGACGTGTCGTTGGCTCGTGGTGTCTTGTCGCCGGCTCCGATGACGAGGCGGGCAAGCTCGGGAGCGGGAGGGTTCAGCCGGAGATCGAGCTCGAAGCTGCCCGGCCCGGCGTCGGGAAGCACCGTCTGGAGGTCCCGGCGGACCCAGGAGGCGAGCTCTTCGACGTCGAGGGCTCCGTCGAGCAGGTCGGCGCGCCCGGCGATGATGACCTGGAACGGGCGGAGGCGACGACCGCCACCGAAGCCGACCTCCGCCGCGCCGCCGACCAGGAGTCCTTTGTCGACGTTGACGTGGCGGACCGTACCGGTCTGCTCGAGGTGCAGGGTGGACAGACGGCAGACGAGCTGTTCGGCGACGCGGTCGCACAACGTGTCAGGATGGCCGGCGCCCTTGCGCTCGACGACCTCGATCGGTGGGTCGTACCGGGCCCGCCGCCGCACCCGAAGCCAAGGCGCGGTCGCACCACCCGGATGTCCGCGTGCGGGCCTCGGCGACGGCCGGGCCGTGCGGCGGCTCCGGTGGAGCGGCTCTGGGGGAGGAACCGGTTCAGGTGGCGGCGAGGGTTCCGGGCGCGGTGTCGGCTCGGGCACCGGCTCGGGCAGCGGCACCGGTTCGGGTGGTGGTGTCGGCTCGGGTGGTGGAACCGGCCTGGGTGGCTCGGCACCATCAGTGACGCGATGCCAGAACCAAGAGGGCTCATTGTGGTTCACGTGCCGGATCTCGAAGCGCATCGTCCCTCACTTTCCGGAGCGCAGCGCGGCGTCGAGGTCGGCCAGCGGGCGATCGAGCGCGTCGGCCACCGCTGGGTGCACGATCGCGCCGTCGAGTGTGTTGATCCCCCTCGCCAGCGTGTCGTCCTGTCTGGCTGCCCGGCGAACCCCCGCAGTCGCCAGTCGCACCACATAGGGGAGGTTGGCGTTCGCCAGCGCGTAGGTCGACGTGCGCGGGACGGCGGCGGGCATGTTGCCGACCGCGTAGTGCAGCACGCCGTGATCCTCGTACACCGGGTCGGCGTGGGTCGTCTCCCGGGTGCTCTCCACACACCCACCCTGGTCGACGGCCACGTCCACGATGACGGAGCCAGGGCGCATGGCCGCGACCAGATCCTTGCCTACCAGCACCGGTGCCCGTCCACCGGGCCGCAGCACCGCCCCCACGACGAGATCCGCGTCGACAACGGACCGCTCGATGGTTGCCGCCATGCTGGCAATCGTGATGATCCGCCCCCGATGGAGCTGGTCGACCCTCTGCAGGCGCTCGATTCCGCGGTTGAGGAGCTGCACCTCCGCCCCCATCCCCTGGGCGATCACGGCAGCAGCGCATCCGACCGTGCCGGCACCGAGGATCACGACCCGGGCCGGGGCGACGCCGGGCACGCCGCCCAGCAGCATCCCCCGCCCCCCGGCCTCGCGCTCGAGGAACCGGGCCCCGACCTGCGGTGCCATGCGCCCGGCCACCTCGCTCATCGGCGTCAGCAACGGCAGCCCACCCGTGTGCGATTGCACGGTCTCGAAGGCGACGGCGGCAACCCCGCCGTGCAGGAGCGCCGCCGCCAACGCGGGGTAGGCGGCGAGGTGCAGATACGCGAAGAGGACCAGCCCGGGGCGCAGCCAGTCGAGCTCGTCGACCTGCGGTTCTTTGACCTTGCACACCAGGTCGGCCCGTTCCCAGACCTCGGCCGCCCGATCGACAACCTCGGCTCCCGCGGCCCGGTACTCACCGTCGCCGATCCCCGAGTCCATCCCGGCACCCACCTCGACCAGCACCGGCACGCCGCGACGAGTCAGCTCGCCGACACCCTCCGGGGCCACCGCTACCCGGTGCTCTCCCGGCTTCGTCTCGCGGGGAACGCCCACGACCAACGGCTTCCCCTCGACATGTGCGGTCGTCACGTCGGTCATCTCGTCACCGTCCTCGTCGCGGCCAAGCCTGGGCTCGCTCCCGTCTTCCCCAACGTGTCCCCCCGCTGAAATCGAGCGCCAGGGTCGAAAGTCCGTTGGTGCAGCGCCGGGCCTGCCGTCGCGGGACCTACGGCCCTACCGCCGGCGCCGCTGCCCTGCTGTGGTGACCGGCCATGATGCGGCTCCGTCGTCGCTCCACCCCTGCCCGGGCTCCGGCTACGCCGCCGCCGGTCGAGAGCCGGCCGCGCCTCCATCACGACCTCGAAGCCCTCGAGCACCAGATGCGCGACATGGCCGACTGCGCTGAGCGTGCACTCGCGTTGTCCGTAGAGGCGCTTGCCGACTCCGACATCGCCTTGGCGGCGTCGGTGATCGCCACCGATGACGACATCGACCGTCGCTATGAGGAGATCGAACGACGTGCCATCGACCTGATGGGACGCCAGCAGCCTGTAGCGTCGGATCTCCGCCTGCTCGTTGCCCTGATCCATGTGGCGCTGCATCTCGAGCGCATCGGGGACATGGCGGTCAACGTCGCCGAGGCCACGCGATCGGCGGCCTCCCTGCCGGCGATGCCCGGGGTCCTGGGCCGTCTGCAGGACATGGGGCACACGGCGGCGTCCATGACCGAGATGGCCGTCGACGCGTTCACCCGGCGAGACAGGCACTTGTGCGAGCGGCTGCCGGAGCTCGACGATCGCGTCGACCAGCTCGACCGGGAGATGGCGAGCCACGTCATGGCTTAGGCGCACGAACCCGGGAGGGTGGAGTGGGCGCTGCGGATGCTCCCCGGGTCGCGCTCCTTGGAACGCGCCGCCGATCACGCCGTGGACATCGCCGAGCAGGCCTTGTTCCTGATGACCGGGGAACTGCGAGAGATCGACTGGTGATCCCGTCAGATGTGTGACGTTCTCGACTGGGGCTTCAGCCCGGGGTGGCGGGCTCCTCCTGGGAGGGGGGTCGCGCCACTCGGTCGAGGCGTCGCAGCAGGGTCGTGGCCCGCAGCGCGTAGACCAGGCCGGTGACGCACGCATGAGCGGTGATCGCCCACAGCGCGGCGGCGGGCGCTCCCGCGAGGATGCAGGCGAGGATCCAGAGGTTGTAGAGGTTCCGGCGCCCGGCCACGCGGCGGAACCATCGGTCGAAGGCGCCCGCGTCGTCGAGGCTGTGCCCTGCCTGCTTGCCGTACTGGTCGTACACGCTGCGGTAGAAGGCGATGACGGCGACCGCGACCCCGGCGAGCACGAGCGGCGCAGCACCGCCCCGGCTCCGATGGATCGCCCAGGCCAGGGCGAGGACCCAGGAGTACTCGTAGAGCATGTCAAAGGCGTGTTCGAGGGAGCCGACCTTGCTCACCTGTTGCTTGACCCGGGCGAGCTTGCCGTCCAAGCCGTCGCCGAGGCCGACGACGAAGCTGAGCAAGGAGCCGGCGAGCAGCAGCCCGGAGGCGTACAGGGCGGTGACCCCGTAGGCCACGACGTTGACGCCGAGCGACACCTGGTTGGGGGTGATCGGAGTCGAGCGGGCCAGGGGCGCGACGAGCGCGTTCTCGATGGGGCGGTGAACCCACCGCGCGAGCGCGTCCGACGCCTCCTTGGTGGAGTTGTCGATCAGCAGGCACTCGGCCGCGGTGGCGTCGGCGGGGGTGTCGATGTCGGCCCACCACGGGCGCACGGTCCGGCGGAGGTTGGGCACGTAAGCAGGGATGGTGGCGATGTCGAACGTGTCGGCGTCGACCACCCCGATCACGTCGGCGAGCTCGTCGATGCCGGCGGCGACGAGGGCATCCGCCTTCACGAGGAACTTCGGTGAGCAGCGGAACACCCCGATGTCGGTCGCGTTCCAGCGCGCGATGTCCTTGCCGATGTCCACCACATGCTCACCCTCGATGAGCAAACGGGTGGCGCCCTCGCGGTCGCCGGTGCGGTCGACCGCGACCAGGACGTCGCCCGGAATCTCCTGTCGGGCGACGGCCGCCACGATGCGCTCGTCGACGAGGTGGTCGCCCATGACCAGCAGGAAGTCGCCGCTCAGCAGCGGCTTCGCGGCGGCGACGGAGCGGGCGTTGCCTGCGTCCCAGTGGTCGTTGCAGGCGTAGCGGACCCACAGCCCGAACCGGGCACCGTCGCCGACGTGCCGGCGAACCTGGTCGCCTTCGAACCCGACGGTGATCACCACATCGCGGATGCCCACCCGGGACAGGGTGGCGAGCGTCCGGTCCACAATCGGCACCCCGAGCACGGGCAGCAGTGTCTTTGGCCCCACCCGCGTCAGGGAATCCAGTCGGCTCCCGCGCCCCGCGGTGATGACGAGGGCCTGTGTGACCTGGGTGTTGGAGCTGTTGGCGGCGTGGCTCATCGTCAGTGGGACATGGCGCTCAGCCAGAAGTCCCGGAGCTCGTCCGGCAGCACGGCGGCGATATCGAGGTCTTCCTCGGGGACGAGGTCGCGCAGGGCCCCGAGCACCGATTCGATCACGTGTTCGGCCTGGTCCGGGGGCAGCGGCTCGGTGGCCGTGGCGAGGCCGGCGACCAGGTCCTGCACCTTCCGCACCCGCCGGGGGTGGGCGCCCCGCCGAGCCGGTGCGACACACACGGCCCGCACGTCCGCGGGAAGGTGGGACGCAAGCTGGTCGAACTCGCTGGCCGGAACCCGGTCAGCCAGAAATGCCAGGACCGCTCGCACGACACGGGGCGCCACCTCCGCAGGCGCGCCGGCATTGAACGCCGCCTCGACCAACCGCTTGTAGGCCTGGGACGCGCCGGGGTGGATCCGGCCGCCCGAGGGGCGCTCGCCGGCGGTGATCGGCGCCACCTGCAGATAGGACTCGACGCCGCGCACCCCGGCGATGCGCTGGACTGCCTGCTCGACGAGCCTGCCACTTTGCCGCGACGGCACCTCGCCGTGCAGGCGCACGACATGGCCCTCGACGTCCACATGCACGCGCGGCATGTCGAGCCGCTTCTCCAGCGGCCCCAGCGACGACCGCACCCGATCTGCGAGCGCGGTGTCGGACACGTTCGGGTCGGGATGGCGGCCCGCCAGGTGGTAGCCCAGGCCCCGGACACGGCCACCCCAGTAACGCAACTCCCGGCCGGCCCGCAGGGCCATCCGGTGCAGCCGGGGCCGCGCCCGTTCCGGCAGGAACAGCCACATCAGCCACGACACCGTGGCCACCACCAGCGTCAGCCCGGTCAGGCGCAACGTCCGACCAGCCATGCGGGACCTCCCATGCCGGGCCTCGGGCGGCCACTCGGTTGACATGACCCACATTCATCGTGGGGTGAACGATCACCCTCGCCTGTCGAGCATGGAGCAGTCAGCCAGCGTGGCCCAGGGGCGAAGGTCCCAGCCTGGCGCCGGCCCGCTGCTCAAAAAGGCCTGAAGGGTTGCTCAGGGGCCGTAGAGCGACTCGATCGCATCGGCGTAGGCGCTTTCGACGACATTGCGGCGCACCTTGAGGGTGGGGGTGAGCTCACCGGTGTCGATGCGCAGGTCACGGGGGAGCACGACGAACTTGCGGATGGACTCGGCTCGGGACAGCGACCGGTTGACGGCGTCAACCGCGCGCTGGATCTCGCGGAGCAACCGCGGGTCGGTGGCGAGGTCCGCCAGCGATGCGGAGGCACGGCCGTGGGAGTGGGCCCACCGGGTGGCGGCCTCCTCGTCCAGGGCGATCAGGGCGGCGATGAACGGACGGCGGTCGCCGAGCACGATGGCCTGGCTGATCAGCGGGTGGGCATTGAGGCGGTCTTCGAGGGGCGTGCCGGCGATGTTCTTGCCGGACGCCGTGACGATGAGGTCCTTCTTGCGGCCCGTGATGCGCAGGAAGCCGTCGTCGTCGAGTTCGCCGAGATCGCCGGTGTGGAACCAGCCGTTGTCGTGGAACACCTCGTTCGTGGCGGCCTCGTCGTTCCAGTAGGCCCGGAAGACCTGCGGGCCGCGGGCGAGGATCTCGTCGTCGTCGGCGATGCGGATCGTCGTGCCGGCCACCGGTTGGCCGACGGTGCCCGGCTTCCATGCGCCGGGCCGGTTGACGCTCAGCGTCGGGGCGGTCTCGGTGAGGCCGTAACCTCGAAGACGCGCAGGCCGATGCCGTCGAAGAACAGGGCGAGGCG
>DASSGC010000737.1:0-2024 GCA_035693765.1 Acidimicrobiales bacterium | reverse complement strand
GCGGCTGTTCGAGAACCCGGGCGAGGTGGCCACCTCGACGAACAGGCGGGCGGGCACGTCCGCACGCGCCCAGACGACCGCGGAGCGGGCGCTCACGTCGCCGCTCTGGACGCCGTGGGCGACGGTGGGCCGCCCGCGCCGGACGATGCCGAACGCGGGACGGGCGGCACCGGGCAGCACCGTCACGGTCGCGAGCCCGCCGCCGGCGGCCAGGGCGCCCGCGAGGAACTGCCGGCGGCCGACGGCGCGCGGGGCGGGCGCGGCGGGAGGATCGGACGGGGAGGGGGAAGGGGTTCGCACCATGCCCGGTTCCTACGCCCCGAGTTCGTCGGGAACACGGCGTGCCGGTGGCGCGGCGATGGCCGCTGGTGGAACGTCCCGCGAGCGGCACGGACCGCCGTCCGGCCCGCACCGGCGGGAGGGACGGGCGACGACCAGGCCCTCCTGCCGGCGGCGGCGCGGGCGAGACCCGTCATCGGGCACCTGTCGACGTTGGCCGGGCGCGTCGGCGCCGGTTCCCCGACGCGCCCCGGCCCGGTATCGTCGGATCGCTACGCCCATGATCGCCGCTGGTCTCCACGCTCCCCCGCCGCCGCAGCCGCAGCCGAAGGAGGCAGACATGGACGATCTCCCCGTGGTCCCCCTGGTCGCAGGAGCCGCCGTCCTGCTCGTGGGTCCGTTGCGCCGGAGGGTGCTGTCGGTCGCCAAGGCCACCGGTCGAGCGGGTGCCGGCGTCGTCGGCGCGACGCTGATCGGCGCTGGACAGATCGTGGGCGCCGCCGTCCGCGGCGAGCCCACCGCCCGCACGCAGCCCACTGCCTGACCGCGGGCCCCGCCGATGCGCCCGAAGGTTCGGCCCCCGTTCAGCGCCGCGTCGCCGGCGGTCCACCCTGTGGACACCCGCGCCTGGTTGCATGCCGGCGGATGGCATGCCACCTGGACGCGATCCGTGACGAGCGCCGGCCACGGCGCCGTCGCGAGGTGGAGGCGGGCATCACCCGCGTCGTCGAGCTGGTCGCGGCCGCCATCGCCGGCGTGGCGGCACCCCGGCTCCATGCCGCGCTTCCCGCCCTTCCCGCGCGCCCTCGGCGACGCCGCGGTCCGCGCCTCCCGCATGTCGACATCGCCTGACCGCGCCCGCTGATGGCGTCCCTCGACGTCGTGCGCTCCCGCATACCGTGGGGCGGCCGCCGCCACCGTCACGCCGCGCGCCGGGACCGGTTCGCCCACATCGAGGTGCGCGGCGTGGACGGGCCGAAGGCGCACCTGGTCCGGGCCGAGGTGGAGCAGGCGCTCGTGGCGCTGCCGTCGGTCGGGCGGGCGTGGCTGAACGGGCCGCTGGGTCGCGTCGTCGTCGAGCTGGCGGAGGACGACGTCGACGTCGGCGACCTCGTCGAGGTCGTGGTCGACGTCGAGCAGCGGCTGGAGGTCCATCACGACCGCTTCCCGCTCGACCGGCCCGACCATCCCGCGGACGTCGGCCCGATCGTGCGCGACGCGGTGGCCGCCGCCGCGGCGACCGTCGCCGCCGGCGCGGCGGCTGCGGGACGCCTCGCCCACCTGCCGCGGCTGCCGGCCGAGGTCGGCGGGCTCGTGTCGCTCGTCGCGTCGGACGCCCGCGCGCGCAACGCGGTCGGGACGCTGGCCGGGCCAGCGCTGACCAACGTCGGCCTGGCGCTGCTGAACGCCGGGCTGCAGGCCGCCACCCAGGGGCCCATCGGATCGCTGGCCGATCTCGGGCACCGGGCGTCGCTGATGGCGGAGGGCAGGGCGCGCCAGGCCGCGTGGGGCCGGGCACAGGACCACCTGCACGCACCAGGCCGGGAACCCGGCACGGCAGCGGGCGGCGACGGGGCGAGCCGCCGCGACGTGCCGCTGCGGCACGGGCCGGTCGAGAGCTACGTCGACCAGGCCTCCGTGGCATCCCTCGCCGCCGCGGGCGGCACCTTCCTCGCGACCGCGGACCCGCGGCGCTCGATGGCCGCCGCGCTCGCGACGACCCCCAAGGCGGCGCGGCTCGGGCG